>JAAHGE010000140.1 GCA_010672635.1 Desertifilum sp. SIO1I2
TCTGTGTTCCAGCACATTGCGGCGTACAGAGTGCAGGAGTGGGAGTGACATGATGTCGGATGAGGGGTCGGCTAGTTTAGTGCTGAGTGGGGAAGAAGAGGATGGGGAGGTGGGGAGATGGGGGGATGGGGGGAAAGAAGGGAATTACAGGTTAATACTGACTGACTTCTCTACTTCTGGTGAAATTAGCACTCTTTTCTTCTCTCAACACTCCTTTTCTTACTCAGCACTAACTTCCCCACTCGGAACTCGGAACTCGGAACTTTGCACTCCTTCCCCCACTCAGCACTCAGCACTTTACACTCAGCACTTAGAGAAACACTCAGCACTTAGAGAAACACTCAGCACTTAAAGAAAATGGCAACAGAAGCATTAGGATGGTGGGGTGTTCCATTGGCGATCGCAGCCGGAACCATGCGAGGCGGAACCCCGTTTCTCTTCGTCTCCTTGGGCGAATGCCTCACCGAAAAAAGCGGCAAAATTAACCTCGGTTTAGAAGGCACCTTGCTCATGGGGGCAATGAGTGCCTATGCTATCTCCTACCTTACCGGATCGCCTTGGATAGGCGTACTCGTCGCAGGCCTAGCCGGAATGGTTCTCGGAACCCTTCACGGCTGGCTATCCCAACAACCCCGCGTCAACGATGTCGCCGTTGGCATCGCGATGATTATCTTTGGTAGCGGGATCGCCTTCTTTTTAGGGAAACCTTTTATTCAACCCTCCGCCCCCCAACTCCCCACCCTCGACTTAGGCGGATGGAGTAGCCTCACTCAAGTTCAAGCCGCCTTAAAAATTAGTCCCCTATTTCTTCTGGGCGTAATTCTAGCCCCTACTTTGCAATGGTTCTTTAAATCCACCCGTTGGGGTTTATTGATCCGCGCGGTTGGCGATAGTCCCGAAGCGGCTAGGGCGATGGGCGTTTCTATCTTCAAAGTACGGATGTTAAGCATCATCGCCGGAAGCTTCCTCGCTGGAATTGGCGGCGCATCCCTATCTCTCTACTATCCAGGTGTTTGGACAGAACGCATCTCCAGCGGACAAGGGTTAATGGCCGTTGCTTTAGTCATCTTCGCCCATTGGAACCCCTTGCAATGCTTGTATGCTTCCCTCCTGTTTGGCGGGGCGCAAGCATTAGGCCCTGCTTTGCAATCCGTCGGTGTCAATTCCTACTATTACCTATTTAACGCCGCCCCCTACGTCCTCACCCTCGCAATCATGATTTTGACCTGTTCGCCCAAACGCACCCTCACAGGCGCACCTGGGGCGTTAGGGACGGACACTTGATCGGGGAAGAAGGGAGTTGGGAATTGGGAGTTAGGAGTTGGGGAAGAAAAAATAGGAGAACTTGATAACCATCAACTCAGCACTCTTTTCCCCCATCTCCCCATCCCCCCATCCCCCCATCTCCCCACCCTCTTCCCCACTCAGCACTCAGCACTTTACACTCAGCACTTATGAACGGACTTGGCGGACTCAATAAATCTCCGAATGGCGTTGTTTTAGGGTTGGTACAACTCCAACTCCCCAATGTTGTCACGCCTGATGATTTAAGCGCCCAAACGCAACGCATCTGCGAGATGGTGGGGAAGGCGCGGCGCAATTTACCGACGATGGATTTAGTGGTGTTTCCTGAATATGCCTTACATGGCCTATCGATGGATACCAATCCTGAAATTATGTGTCATTTGAATGGCCCGGAGGTGGCAGCGTTTAGCGCGGCTTGTCGGGATAATGGCATCTGGGGTTGTTTCTCGATTATGGAATACAACCCGAATGGCAATCCTTACAATAGCGGGATTATTCTTGACGATAAGGGCGAGTTGCAACTGTACTATCGCAAGATGCATCCGTGGGTACCCGTGGAACCGTGGGAACCTGGAGATTTAGGGATTCCTGTCTGTGAAGGGCCTAATGGTAGCAAGCTAGCTTTGATCATTTGCCACGACGGGATGTTTCCTGAAATGGCGCGGGAATGTGCCTACAAGGGGGCAGAAATTACGATCCGGACTGCGGGATATACAGCCCCGATTCGTCATGCGTGGCGGATTACGAATCAGGCAAATGCGTTCTGTAATTTAATGTACACGGCTTCGGTGTGTATGTGCGGGAGCGATCGCACTTTCGATTCGATGGGTGAGGGGATGTTCGTCAACTTCGATGGCGTTCCTTTGGTGATGGGAAGCGATCGCCCTAATGAAATTATTACCGCAGAGTTGCGCCCCGACCTCGTTCGCGAAGCCCGAATTCACTGGGGAGTCGAAAATAATATCTATCAATTGGGACATCGCGGCTACGTAGCGGTAAAAGATGGCGCGCAAGATTGTCCCTACACTTATATGCAAGATTTAGCTAAAGGCGAATACCGCTTACCGTGGGAAGCCGAAGTGGTTCACACTGATGGGCGTTCCTGCGGCTTTGAGGAAGCTACTCGGAAGTATAAGGGGTAAGGGAAATGGGGGATAGCGAGACGCTGTAGGTTTTCCCAGGAATTGACAAGAAGGATAAATGAATGAAGCGATTTATTGAGTCTGAACCGTATCCTTATCCGTATAACGGAGATTTGCGACCGGAGAATACTGCAATCATTGTGATTGATATGCAGACCGATTTCTGCGGTCAGGGCGGTTATGTCGATCGGATGGGTTACGATTTATCCTTAACTCGCGCCCCCATTCAACCCCTTCAACGGCTATTAGAGATAGCGCGAACCGAAGGCTATCACATTATCCACACTCGCGAAGGGCATCGACCGGATTTATCGGATTTACCTGCAAATAAACGTTGGCGCAGTCAGCAAATAGGCGCGGGTATTGGCGATCCGGGACCTTGTGGCAAAATTCTAGTACGGGGCGAACCGGGATGGGAGATTATCCCAGAATTAGCACCGCTACCCGGAGAAGCGATTATTGATAAACCGGGAAAAGGGTCATTTTACGCCACAGATTTAGACTTGCTACTCAAGCTAAAGGGCATTCAAAACTTAGTCTTAACTGGAATTACGACTGATGTCTGCGTTCATACCACGATGCGGGATGCAAACGATCGCGGTTATGAATGTCTCCTACTTTCTGATTGTACGGGCGCAACGGATTATGGCAACCATTTAGCAGCGTTGCAGATGGTGAAGATGCAAGGCGGCGTATTTGGTGCGGTGGCGGAGTCGGAATCGTTAATTAGAGCAATGAAAAGTTAACCTTGAGGAGAAGCGATCGTGACAGAAGCAATTGAAAGATCGGCTGTAGCCGCAGATTATACAACTCCCCTTCCAGAGTTGGAAGTTGTGAACCTCACCAAGCGGTTTGGATCGCTGGTGGCGCTAGATAATGTCTCAATGAAGTTAAAATCGGGGACGTTTCACGCCCTGTTGGGGGAAAATGGGGCAGGGAAAAGTACCTTAGTGAAGTGCGTCATGGGTTTTTACAAACCCGATCGCGGTGATATTGTAATCGGAAAGCGATCGCGCGAAATCGCCAGCCCTCGCGACGCCCATCAGTACGGGGTGGGGATGGTGTATCAACACTTCACCTCAGTTCCGGCGATGACGGTGGCTGAAAATTTAGTGCTATCTCGGTTTGACAGTCCCAATTTAATTAACTGGAAACAAGAACTTGAGGCGCTAGAAGCCTTTATGCAAACTGCACCGTTTAGCGTTCCCCTCAATACGCCAGTCGCCCAACTCGCAGCCGGACAAAAGCAAAAGCTGGAGATTCTCAAACAAATTTACCTGAAAAGTCGGATTCTGATTCTTGACGAACCCACTTCTGTTCTCACCCCCCAGGAAGCGGATGAGGTGTTAGGCTTGCTGCGCGAAGAGGTGACGGCGCAACGGTTAAGCGTGTTAATCATTAGCCACAAGTTCCGCGAAGTTATGGCATTTTGCGATGAAATTACGGTATTGCGAAAAGGGAAATTCGCAGGACAAGGGTTAGTGAAAAACCTCACTGTCGCCGATATGGCGGAAATGATGTTAGGCGAAAAACGCGAACCCACCCCCGTTGAAAAAACATCGCATCCCGAACCCCAACCCGTGTTACAAGTGACTGGGTTACGCGCCCATAAAGATAACGGATTAGAAGCCGTCTGTGGGGTTGATTTAACCGTTCATAGCGGGGAAATTGTCGGTATTGCAGGCGTTTCGGGCAATGGTCAGCGGGAATTTGTCGAGGTTTTAGCCGGTCAACGTCTCCCCATTGCAGGTCAAGTTACGGTTAATGGAGAAGCCTACAGCGCCACTCGACCGGAAATGTATCGTCATCGCGTCTTTGCACTACCCGAAGAACCGCTCAAAAATGCCTGCGTGCCTCACATGAGCGTAGCAGAAAATATGGCGTTGCGAACCTTTGATAAGCCACCGCAAGCTAAGGCGAGTCTGTTCTTGATCCTAAAAGCGATTCGCAATGCTGCCCAAGGTCTGATTCACCAATTCTCAGTCAAAACGCCTTCAACGGAAACCCCCATCGGTCACTTATCAGGGGGAAATGTGCAACGTGCCGTTTTAGCTAGGGAGTTATCGGAAGATCGGATTAATCTGTTAATTGCGGCTAACCCTTGTTTTGGCTTAGATTTTAACGCAGTTGAGTTTATCCACGGGCAAATTCTCGCCGCCAGAAATCGAGGTGTCGCCGTGTTACTGGTGAGTGAAGATTTAGACGAACTCCTGAAACTAGCCGATCGCATTCTGGTGATTAGTGAGGGTCAGTTTGCCTACGAAAGTGCGATCGCCAACGCCGATCTTACCACCATTGGTCAGCGCATGGCCGGTCACTAATTTAGTGCTTCTCTAAGTGCTGAGTGTAAAGTGCTGTTGCGCGGTTCTTCTGCGTAGCGGTGTGC
This sequence comes from Desertifilum sp. SIO1I2, assembly GCA_010672635.1. GTDB lineage: Bacteria > Cyanobacteriota > Cyanobacteriia > Cyanobacteriales > Desertifilaceae > Desertifilum. The sequence continues at coordinate 4,834 of JAAHGE010000140.1, forward strand.
TGAGTAAGTTCCGAGTTCCGTAGCTTGCTTCCGCGTAGCGGTGTTCCGAGGGGGAAGAGAGTGCTGAGTTGATAGTTATCAAGCTTTCCTCTCTCTTCTTCCCCCCATCTCCCCATCTCCCCATCCTCTTCCCCCATCCCTATGACTACCATTGCGGCCCAACCTTACGAATACGAACTTCCAGACGATATGCAACGCTGCGCTTTAGTTATTATTGATATGCAGCGCGACTTTCTAGAACTGGGTGGTTTTGGAGATGCGTTAGGAAATGACGTAACTCGCCTACAAGCCATTATCCCAACAGTTAAGCAACTGCTAGAAACCTTCCGCCAACTCAATCTCCCAATTATTCATACCCTAGAATGTCATCAACCAGATTTATCCGATTGTCCTCCTGCTAAACTGCATCGGGGCAAAAGTACCTTAAAAATTGGCGATGCTGGCCCAATGGGTCGAATTTTAATTGATGGCGAACCGGGCAATCAAATTATTCCAGAATTGACCCCTTTACCGGGAGAAATAGTCTTGAAAAAACCCGGAAAAGGTGCTTTCTGTCGTACAGATTTAGAGTTACAGTTACACAGAAAAGGGATTACCCATTTACTCTTTACAGGCGTAACAACCGAAGTCTGCGTTCAAACTACTATGCGAGAAGCCAACGATCGCGGTTTTGAATGTCTCTTAATTGAAGATGCCACAGAGAGTTACTTTCCAGAGTTTAAGACAGCCACCATTGAAATGCTACGCGCCCAAGGAGGAATCATCGGCTGGACAACAACCACAGACTCAGTTATTTCTGCTTTAAGCAGGGTTTTGAGTGCAAAGGTTTAGAATCTTATAGGCGGTTGATGCTGGGAAACCCCTACAGACCGATCGCCTACTAAACTATACGGGTGAATTGACCGCATTTAGACCCGGTAAAAGTAAAAATTAAATTATATGAAAAGCGATCGCGCCCTAGGTTGAGTTTGCAAGAGCAAAGCTCAAGACCGTTAATTCTGCTGCTCTCAAATCCCAGGAAGAGATATTCTGTTCTACTAGCGATAAAATTATAAAATACTCTTAATCTTATCATGAAAATTCAAGTTTTCAAGATACCTCAAAATTCTCCTGACGATCTTTCGGGTTTAGAACAATTGGTTCGAGAGGGAAAATTAAACTTATCGCAGATTGTGGCAATTTTAGGGAAGACTGAAGGGAATGGGTGCGTGAATGATTTTACGCGGGGGTTTACGACTCAAACCTTAAAGCATTATCTGCAAACGAAGGTGAGTCTAGAGTTTGCTAAAAGCGTTATTTATGTGATGTCGGGAGGAACTGAAGGGGTTTTGAGTCCGCATCTTACTATTTTTACTCGCGAAGAAGCTCAACCGACCGATAACTTGCACTGGGGTTTGGTTTTGGGGACTAGCCGGACGCGCGATTTTCTCCCTGAAGAAATTGGGACGCTGACGATGGTTCAAGTAGTAGCAGAATCGGTTAGACAAGCGATGAATTCAGCGGGTTTAGAACCCCAAAACGTGCATTTTGTCCAGATTAAATGTCCGTTGATTGCGGCTTCGCGTACTGCTAGCCAGCAAAATTTGAAAACGCACAATAGCTATCAGTCAATGGCTTATTCGCGAGGGGCTTCGGCTTTGGGGGTGGCGGTGGCTTTGGGAGAAATTCCCCCAGAACGCATTGCTGAAAGCGATATTTGTGTCAATTATTCTCTCTATTCTTCTGTAGCTTCCACTTCGGCGGGGGTGGAGTTACAAAACTGTGAAATTATGGTGTTGGGAAATTCCCCCCAATCTGCTAGCGATTATGTTATCCATCACAGCGTTATGCAACACGCTTTAGATACCACCGCTATCCAGCAAGCGATTCAAGGTACGCAACAGCCGATAACTCAAATTGTGAATATTTTTGCCAAAGCGGAAGCCGATCCTGCGGGTTCAATTCTCAATCGCCGCCACACGATGCTAGATGACTCAGATATTAATCATACTCGCATGGCTAGGGCGGTTGTGGGGGCTGTGGTGGCTTCAGTGGTGCAAGATCCGATGGTGTATGTTTCTGGGGGTAGCGAACACCAAGGTCCGCCAGGAGGGGGCCCTGTAGCTGCGATCGCTCTAATTTTAGCAGCTCAGTAATAGCGATCGCTTGCACGGGAGTTTTCTCACCGTGTTTCGTAGGAATGAGGATCTCGCGTTGTGGCACTAAAGTTTCAAATTTATTCTGAGGCGATTTTCTTTTTCTAGATGTCATGTTGACTGGCCTCTCTATCCCAGCCGCGATCGCCTCTACCCACTCGCCCGCCAATACACTAGAGTTAAGATAACTCCACTCAGCCTTTCCCCATGCTGCAAGCTTTTCTGGCGATTCTGGCGTTAATTTCTGCCATTGGTTTGGTTGGTTCAATTCGCGTGATCAAAGAAGCCCACGAAGCCCTGGTTGAACGCTTGGGGCGTTACCATCGCCGCCTCAAACCCGGTCTTAACTTTATAGTACCGTTCATCGAAACCATTGTAATTGAAGCCTTGATGAGCGAACGGGTGCTAGAGGTTCCCCCGCAACAAGCGATTACCAAAGATAGCGTATCGCTCAAAGCTGACGCGGTGGTTTACTGGCAAATCCTTGACTTGCGACGCGCCTACTATGCGATTGATAACGTAGAAATGGGGATTAGAAACCTGATTTTGACCATGTTGCGCTCTGATATTGGTCAAATGAACCTTGATGAAACCTTTGCTTCGCGTAAAGAAATCAACCAGTCGCTGTTGCGCCAACTCGATGAAGGAACCGGAACTTGGGGGGTCAAAATTACGCGGGTAGAAGTGCGAGATATTACGCCAGCCAAAACCGTGATTGATTCAATGGAGTTGGAACGGGCGGCCGAAATTCGCAAGCGGGCTGCAATTCTGGATGCTCAAGGGAGTGCAGAATCAATGGAAATTCTTGCCCAAGCCTTGAAGTTAGACCCCAATAGCCGCGAATTTCTAAAGTTTCTGGTAGCGCAACGCTATGTAGAAGCGAACCAAAAGTTAGGGGAAAGCCCAAATTCTAAAGTCGTCTTTATGGACCCCAAAGCCTTAACCCACGCAATGGCGGAACTCATTGAAGGTCAGCCTTATACGGGTGAAAGTGAAGCTAATGGTAACGGTTCTCACCGATAGCTACAAAAATAGAAACCCAGTTTCTTGAGGAGAAACCAGGTTAATCATTTGGGGTTAGGCAAATCTAACGGTCTTGAACTTTGTTAGGGCCGGTTGGCGTTGATTGGGGATAGCTAGACCATTGGTTGGAACCTTTACCAATAGCAGATTTAATCTCTTCGCTGCGTTGCTTTCCGAGTTTGCGGCTCATTTCTTTGGCTTGTTCTGGGGTGCGCTGGGTGCCTTTTACGGGTTGGTTGACTAAGCCTTGGGTTTCGATGACGTGTTCTTTGGGGTTCTCAACATATTCCCAACTTTCACCATTTTCCCAAGTTCCCTGGCCTTGGTTCCAAGGGCCGCGCACGCTGGCACCGTTAGACATATTCATGTAGATATGAGTGTAGCGAGGATCGCCTTGAAGGACGCCGGGGGGGAAGTTCGGCTGAATGGTTTCTAAGGCGGCTTCAAACATCTTGAAGTGGGAAACTTCCCGCGTCATTAGGAAACCGAGCGTTTCTTTAACGTAAGGATCGTCGGTGAATTGCATTAATTGTTCGTACACAAGTTTGGCACGAGATTCAGCCGCAATATCTGAACGTAAGTCTACGCTAAGATCGCCATTGGCATTGACAAAAGAACCCGACCAGGGAGTTCCTTGACTATCGGTGAGTCTGGGGCCGCCACCGGAAAGCACTAAAAATTGAGGGTTGGTTAGCGCTTGGTGAATCATTTGTTCCTTCTCCGTGTTACCGCTGAAGAAGTTGGTAATCATGTTGCTATCGGCGGCATTTTTCAGTTCGCCGTTTACGCCATCTAAAAGTAAAGTAATGGTGGCTCCAACTATTTCTAAATGGCTTAATTCTTCGGTGGCAATATCCATCAGCATATCGTATTTATCGGGATAGGGCTGACGGGCTGAAAAGGCTTGGACGAAATACTGCATGGCGGCTGCGAGTTCGCCATTCGGACCGCCAAATTGTTCGAGAAGTAAGCCGGCAAATCGAGGGTCTGCGCCGGATACGCGTACGTTAAATTGTAATTCTTTGACGTGATGAAACATTGAAAAGTCCTTTTATTTTGAATCAACTCTGGATTGCCGATGGGAAAGCCTATTTACTACTTCATCGCAGATTGAGGCGAGCGTACTCTATCAAAAGTATTTATTTGAATGTTTTAAAGGAGATTCTAATTTCAGGAATACCTTCTTAAAGGAAGAGGCAATCAGAGCGATCGCCCTGGTTGTAGCGTTCTGTTAACCGATAATTGTTGCGAACGACCGCCAATTTTACTAACTGGAGACAGATGAAAAAGCAAGCCAAGGCAATAGCAGGCATTGACTCCGAGAATCCCTTCTGTGTCGCTGCTATTGTGCTGAACGATGCTAACTATTTTTATTGCTGAGAAATATAGCTGCGCCATCCCCCAAATTGGGTGATTTCGAGTTGTCCTTCACAAAGGAAAGGTTCGCCTAAAACGCCTAGGACTTCTTCTGCGTCTTGGAGGCGAATTTTGCCAATGGTCAAACCCGGTGGTTCTTTGAGGAGAATTTCGCTTAAACCTGTGGGGGACACTTGCCACACCTCTAGAGCGATCGCGCTTCCTCCCGTTTGAGTGCGGATCATCGCCGGATAGCGATCGCCAATACTCCACAACCGATAGCAAGGTTCTGTCCAAGCCTCGCGGACAAATACAGCCCCAACCGCTAGCAGATTGTCATTGAGTTCTAACCCCCGCATTAGGGTACCATTACCTGTAGCTATGAGCGATCTTCATTTAGCGGTTAATGGTACCCA
>JAAHGE010000141.1 GCA_010672635.1 Desertifilum sp. SIO1I2
TGATGGAACATCGGATCGATATAATCCGGCCCCACCTTAAACGACTGTACCGCCAATCCTCGGCGCTTGAGTGCGGCGAGTAAGGCAAGGGTTATTGTGGTTTTCCCCGCAGCGTTGAGAATGCGTTTCCGGTTCCGTTTGGTAGTACGGCGCATATTGGGCGATTATTGGATATCCCGGTTGTGCTGGTGATTGATTGCAGTCGTCTATCGGGTTCGGTGGCTGCGATCGCCCAAGGCTTCCGGTATTACGATCCTAACCTGAAATTCGCAGGCGTTATCTTAAATCGCGTGGGGAGCGATCGCCATCTCGCTTTACTCCAAGATGCCTTAGAAGCGGTTAATCTCCCCATTCTCGGCATTTTCCACCGCCAGGATAACATTACCATTCCCGATCGCCATCTGGGTTTAGTGCCCACAGGCGAGTTACCCCAACTTGATAGCGTCATTGAGCAATTGGCGAGTTTAGGGGAAACGGGGTTTAATTGGTCGTTATTATTACCCCTTCTAGCTGCTAAACCGACGGCTTCCCCAAGCTTTCCCCCAGAACCTCCCGTTCGGGTACGGATTGCGATCGCCTACGACAAGGCTTTTAATTTCTACTATCGCGATAACCTCGACCTTCTCCAACAACTCGGTGCAGAATTGGTGTTTTGGAGTCCTCTGGAAGATGGCCAAATTCCCGATAAGATTCAAGGATTCTATTTTGGGGGTGGGTTCCCAGAAGTCTTTGCTAGCGAACTTGCAGCCAACCAACCCGTACAGCAAGCCCTTCGCCAATCTATCTTGACAGGAACGCCAACTTATGCTGAGTGTGGCGGATTGATGTATCTGTGCGAGGCGATCGCAGATTTTACCGGACAATCTTATCCGATGTTGGGCATTTTACCCACAACTACCGTTATGGGTCGGCGTCTAACTCTAGGATACCGAAAGGCGATCGCCCTGGGTTCCAGTCCCGCCGTCACCCCAGGAATGGTGGTGAGGGGTCATGAATTTCATCGGTCTGAATTAACCCCTTCTCCCAGTCAACCCCTATTCACCAGTCAACCCTTATATCCCCCTCAAACTGAGAGTTTCGCTGAAGGTTGGCAACTCCCCCAAGTTCATGCCTCTTATCTGCATCTCCACTGGGGGGAGTGTTTAGAAATTCCCCAGAGGTTTATTCAGCAGTGCTTGCACGGCGCTAATTCACCAATTCAGGCACTTTAGCTGCTCTCGGTCGCAGGGGTGAACTCTCCTGGAGGCGAACAACCTGACCGTTCGTTGCTGTCGCCATTTCCTTCAACTTATCCACCAAATCTTCTAACAGTTCAATATGATCGATCCCGAAATAGATGGAAAAGCCACGGCCATCAAGAGAATAACCCGGAATATACAACGAAACCTGGTTAAATCCTTCATGAGTCGTCACAATCGTCATTTCGCTACCATCAAGTTTATAGGTTGTATCCGTCCAGGTCTGAGCCATGAGTGCTTTTCCTCAATGAGTTAAGTTATTCCACCCAACTAACACAGCTAACCTGTGCAAGCCGTTTCCAATCGGAGTTAGTAGATTTTTTAATCAACAAGTCTATATTAGCGCAAAATGAGTGAGGGAGCCACCCGAATTATTGATTTTTTATTCAAACTTCATCTATGATGGATTTGTAGTGGAGAACAAAGATGTGATTGAATCCTTTGGTAAACTGATTCGACAAGCTCGCAAAGAAAAGGGCCATTCTCAGCGCAGCCTAGCAGCAATCCTCAAGCTAGATTTCACCTATTTGTCTAAACTAGAAAATGACCGTGCAGATTATCCTCCCAAAGAGGATGTTATCCGGTCATTAGCGCGAAATCTGGATCTTGATGAAGAACAACTCATCTGTTTAGCCGGTCGCATTCCGCAAAAGTATGAAGAGGTGCTGAAGCTAAATGCTCAGTCCATGCCCATGCTACTGCGGCGACTGCGAGAAAATCCAGAATTTGCCCAAAAGGTGTTTGAAGCTGCCAACGAGGAAGAATCAACTTGAGTTTGATTAAGCCCTATCGCTTCTATCCCAAGACAGAGATTGAACGGCGTGCCAACGATCTCTTAATGCGGATGAAACTGACGCCCAACTGGGAACCGACCTGGCCCTTTCAGTCGGATCGAGTGGCGGACTTTTTGGATCTCGGTGTCGTTTGGGATCGCATTCCCCCGGATGAGACGGGCCCCATTGCGGCCCGAATCTTACCGCGCGATCGCCAAATTGAAATCAATGAAGACATCCTCAACCTACCGCAGGGTTTTCAAGAGTCTACCATTGCTCATGAAATCGGTCACTGGATGTTACACATTGATTACGCCAAAATCGAAAACGAAGCGATACAGGCTCAACTCGACTCACCCGAAGCCATTGCTTCAGAATTAGAGTTTGTCTGCCGTCCCAACAGCGGACTTGCTCAAATCGAGTCGATTGAATGGCAGGCACAGTATTTTGCAAGTTGCTTACTGATGCCTCGCCATATTCTTGTCGAAAAATGCCGAGGACGCGATTTAACCCGATGGGCAGTTTTATATGCCATTCGGGAACAATTAGGCGTGAGTATCTCTAATTTAGTCAACCGCTTGCAGGATCTCGGCTGGATTGAAATCCCTAAAGGAAGCCGCAAAATTCAACTCGGCCCGGTGGAAGTCTGCGAGCAATCTTATTTGTATGGCTGAGAATTGCTAGGGTTGGCAAAATCAATTTCTAATGGGGAGAGGCAGGAGAGAGAGTATTGTTTTTCCTGCCAAAAAAGATGTAATAAAATATCCCATAGACAAATAGAAAATATAAAATGCTTGGTAAAGTAGATGCAGAATCTGCTAATTGAAAAATACTAGGAGAATTAAAGGCATTTTCACCAGATTTCAGTAAAAGAGTAAAATATCTATCGGCAATCATCAAGCCCATGACTAGCTCAAGTCTATTATCCTTAAAAATAATCCAAGCTATAAATATGTAATGAAAGATGTTTAAGAGGACAAGGGCATTCCAGTTACTGATGTACGGTATTCCTCCTAACAAAAGCCCCCACAGAATTGATAAGGCAAGAGAATTTCGGATTACCAAACCTAGCCCTTGCAATAAATAGGCTAACCATAGGGCTGTGGCTGTAGCGGTTATGGGTAGGACTAAAAAGCTTAATAGAAAATTGAATAAGGTTGAGGCTTGAAAGCTCAAGATATAACGATCGGGTAGCAGAAAGTACAACAGAATCCAAGCCACAATTCGGAGCGCTAAAAATATGCTAAATCCTTGGATTATCCGCTGCCAAGAGATAGAATTGTTGGGGCTAACTAAGGTTAAAAAATTGCGTTGATGGATTTTAGTAACAGCCAGGAATAATCCTAATAAAAATGAACCCGTCCCTAAAACTATCAAGGCAAAACTACCATAAAAATTATCATAGAAAATAGCATCATAGGAACTATTTTCTAAGGGCAATCCTGCTATTAAGGTAGTCATTAGTATGAGGGGAAGGCAAACGATCGAGAAAGTCCCAATGATTAAAGCGATGGCAGTAAGATAGCGTTTCCATCCATTTCTACCTTGACGGGCAACAGTAAGAAAGGTGAAATTCATACTCAATCCTCTAGCCTATTTTGAGGTTAATCTAACTGAGACACTCCAAAAATTCAGGTCGATGAGCCTGCTGAGTTCTGGGGAACTTGCAAGCCATCATAACCTGGAATCTTCAGAATCAAAAATTAGCGATTAAGGATTGAGTGGAAGAACGGTAGAGACTGGACGCGAAGGTTCAGAACCTTGAGTTTGTTGTCTTTCTAAAAACTCTTGATACTGCTGAGGGGGAATTGCACCCCGGTAAGCGCCGCAGTAATACATCTTTAGCACGGCTTCGTAAGCCCAATCTTGGGGCGTTACGTCGGTGTACGGGTTGGGTAAATCTTGGACAACCCGGTTATTGGCACAAGCGTTTAAGATTTGGGCTTGAGTTACCCCAAGCGGTAATGGGGTTTGGGCGATCGCACCTAGGGCGAAACTGGGTAAAATCAACAGAGTCAAGGCTGTGAGAATGAGTTGTATCCGTTGCATTGTTGCCTCCGTTGCCTCAAAAGCTCTTTGCTCTACGCTACACCAACAGAGCTAAAAAATCGCTCAACAGTTCCCAAAGCGCGATCGCACTCCCGCCTCATTTTAAAACTCTAACAGCGGTCTAAACCCGTGTTTCACCGAAACCTGACCAATTTGCTCCATCTTTTCCACCGTAATTTGATTGCGACCCCAAGAGAAATTGGTGTACCACTTCTCAAACTCCAGCAGCATTGACTCTGCAAAACAAGCAAACAACTGACGCGCAGGGACATCCATATTGACAATGGACATAATTTTCCAGTCAATATCGAGGGAATGCTCGACAATTCCCCCATTGAGGACATACACTCCAGGATGCTGGATCTTGCTGCCTAAATTCTTCGGATAGCCCCCATCGATGAGCAAGCACGGCTGTTTTAAGGTACTGGGGTCAATTTCCACCCCCTTCGGCATACTGGCAACCCAAACCACAATATCAGCTTGGGGCAGGGCTTCCTCCAAACTGAGAATTTTACCGCGTCCGAGTTCTTCTTGGAGGAGTTGCAAGCGTTCTTGGTTGCGGGCAACTAACAATAATTCAGGGACATCTGTTTTCGCATCTAACCAGCGACAAACCGCGCTACCGATATCGCCAGTCGCCCCACAGACAGCCACAGTTGCCTTAGAAAGCTCAATGCCCAATTTCTGAGACGCTTGTTCGACTTGGCGGCACAAAATGTAAGCCGTATGAGTGTTTCCGGTGGTAAATCGCTCAAACTCTAACTTAATATTGCGAACTTGTCGATTTTGATTCAGATTAAACTCTTCAAAAATAATGGAAGAAAAACCACCCAGCGCCGTAATATTGATGCCATGTTTTTGGGCATGAGCCATTGCATTTAGGATTTTGCGAATGGCGGCTTTAATGCGTCGCTGTGCCAGCATTTCCGGGAGGAAGCAAGATTCTACATACTGCCCTTTAATCTGCTGGCCGGTAATACTCGTAACCGTAATCGTATCGACAATTTGCGGGGGGGCAGCACACCAGAAGTCTAACCCCTGGTCTGCGTATTCGGGATAACCTAAGTCCCTGGCAACTGCCTGAGCGTGTTCTAAGCTAGTGAGATGACCGATAAGACCAAACATGAATTGTGCTGTACTTGGGTCTACTCTAGACCGAGATAACGTGAATAAAACAAAACCGGAGTCTTGAACAAATATTACACAAAGACACCGATCGGAACCATCAAGTCCAATCGGCATCTGGCTGTAATGGGATCAAGTCGTTGTCGCTGAGGTCAGGAACGGCCGCGTTTAAGCCCCTTTCAAACCATAGGCCGACATCCGCATGATGTCGCGAGTTGACAACCCGATGTTGCTCAAAGCTTCCCCATAGGCAATCATAAAGTCTTCTACGAGGGCATCCTTGTCCATCCCCAACACGGCTGCATCGGCTTCGACTTGGTTGAGCATCTTCCAGACAAGCGGGAGATTTTGACGGTTCGCTTCTTCGAGTTCGGCTTTCGAGTCTTCAAAGTGAGCTTTCAACCAGACTTCGCCAAAGTTGAGGTGTTGATATTCGTCTTTAATCACCCCTTCGGTGATTTTCCGAGCAAATGGATCGGCAACGGGGATGTAAATATTGTAAGCTGCGATCGCGAAACATTCGACAATCAGAGCTTGAATCAGCAGGCAAGTCACCACCTTGCCTGTTGCGGCGGCGGTTTGGAAGTTCGCGTGCAAGCCCGAAAAGAATTCGCGAGCAAAATCCATATCCGGCGTTACCGTTAAATTTTTGCCACAAGCTTGAAAGCCTTTCATGTGGCGGCTTTCCATCTTCGAGAGCTTAATTAACTCATCCTTATGCTCTGGCAGCAGTTCAGCCAGTTTAACGTAATTGTCATGAGCCTCCTGTTCACCTTCAATTACAATTGCGTTGATGCGGCTGTAAGCATCTTTGTAAGTTTCGCTTTGAAAGTCGAATTCAGCGCCGACTGCAAGCTGCTGCATAGGTAAACTGTCTCCTAAAATACACAAACTCTCTCGATCCTGGCATCGGGCCTACCCCCGGATTTAGGGTATAAGCTCAAATGCATCAAGTTTAACGTAACAAATCCTATGGTTTATCTCATGTTATAGGCTATTCCCAAAGTGGAAATGTCACCTAAGTGGGAGAATATCTGATCTGCCTACAAAAGAATAGACGCTAACCCTACGGAAAACCTCGCGATCGCTAATGGTAAACATAAATAATGGTTATGTGAATTGAGGGCCTCGCTGAAGGACTTAACGTTTTGCCGAGCGATAAGTTCCCCGCACTAACCGCCACCCCCTAGTAAAAACAGGCTAAACAGCGTGGAACCATTCCACAAGCTATGGAGGAGAATGGGAGCTAGCAGATTTCGCGATCGCGAATAGACAAAACCCAAAACCATTCCGAGCATCGTTAGGGGTAAAATTTCCGAAAGGCTTTGGTGAGCGATCGCAAACACTAACGCACTGACCAAAATCGCCCCTGCCATCGGCAGATACCGCGTTAAAGAGGGCAACAGGAAGCCGCGAAAGATGATTTCCTCAAAAATGGGGGCCGCCAGGGAAGCCGTCGTAAAGAAGAACGCCAACGCCAGCGGGTCTTGACCTTCTAAAGCAATGGGTAAAATCGGATTGCTACCGCCTTGACCTTGCCACAGCCGCTGATTAATTAGAGAAACAATCACCACGAGCGGTAATGCCGCCAAAAAACCACCCAATCCCCAGCCAATCCAATTTTCTCGCCATTTCACCTTAAACCAGTCTTCTGACTTGGCTTGTTCCTCACCTTGCCAAAAGGGAGAAACCGAAATATACAACACCCACAGTCCCCCCAACGTTAACAACAGGTAGCTCGCCAGAATATAAAACGCTTGAGCGCGGGCCCCAGCAGCGGCGGGGTTAATTTGGAAAAGGGCAAACGCAATGGGGAGTATCAATCGTCCGATTAAAATCTGTCCGACAAAGAAAAAACCCCCCACTAACACCTGGAGGATAATCTCCCAATCCCAAGGGACTAGCCATTGATGGTCTTGATTTTTTGCCCACAAGGATTGCTTGCCTTTGAGCAGCCGTTGAGCAGCAGTAAATAATAGCAGTCCGACTCCCAGCAAACCGCCCACAGATTGGACGCCATTGGCTAAGATCAGGCGATAAAAGGCATTTTCAGCCAGCGCTTGTTGGTTGGCTTGTAATTGTTCTAGCGCCTCCGTTCGCTGTTGCAGTTGGTAGAGACGCGATAGGGCTGTTGCCCGAAACCAGCCGTCCAAATGCCGTTGCATTTGTTCTTCAGCATTGGGTAACAGGCGCGGGGGTTCATTCCATAAGCCGGATAAAACCACGGTCGTTTCTGGAATGGCGCTGTTTGGCGTTTCCAAGCGTTGCGCCAATTGTTGCCAAATTTCGAGAGCGGCTGAGGTTTGATTCGTTTGGGTTTGCAGAATGCCAATTCTCAGGTCAAATTCTGCAATCGAATTTTCAAGCTGTTGCACGGACTGTTGCAGTTGCAACTGTTCGGGTGAAGAGAGAGCCTCTTCTATTGTCGGCACATCCAGCGCCAAAGATTGCAATTGCAGTTGCGCTTTCTCTAGATTAGCTTGGGCAGACTGACGCGCCTCTTGATATTGCTTGAGGGCATTTTCTATCGGTTTTTCGCCCAACAACGTCTGGCGGGCGGTGCCAATATCAACCCCTTCAAGATTATCGCCTCGCCACTCGGAGGCTTGCAGTACCAAATTGGTTTGATAAAGCTCTAAACGGCTTTGAAATTGCGGTTGGCTCCAGCTATGGTACAAAGAAAGACTGAGTAGCGCGATCGCTACTGCGGTCAGTACGATCAAAATCAACCGCTTAATCGTCATTCGTCTTCGATCCTTGTCCTTGTTGTCCTATTCTTAATTGTCTAATGTTCCGACCCGCTTGAGTTCGATCGACAAAAGCATCAAAACGAGGCAACGGCACGGTAAAATCTTTGCTGGACTGTGGCAAAAGTTGAGAAAATCAAGACGCTTGTCAAGTTAAATTCACGATTTGTCATTGATTTTCCCCATCTGCGCCGATTCACCTTGCTCCCCCTATTTCCTAAATTTTCGGAGGATAGAACCGTTGACTACCCGCGTTATTCTCGTGCGTCACGGCCAAAGTAGTTATAACCTAGAGCGCAGAATCCAAGGTCGGTGTGACAAATCCGTTTTAACCGAAAAAGGCCGTCAAGATGCCCAAATTGTCGGTCAACTCCTGCGAAATTTCAACCTCAGCGCGATTTATGCTAGCCCCCTGCAACGGGCTAAAGCCACCGCAGAAACCATTATGGCTTGTCTGGACAATCCCCCGCCCCTCAAAACACCCGATAACCTCAAGGAAATTGACCTCCCCTTATGGGAAGAACTCGCGAAAACCGACGTTAAAGCCAAATTTCCCGATGAGTATCGCTGTTGGAAAGAGCGGCCCCATGAGTTTTGCATGAGCATTGCCAAATCTGAAGGCAGCCAGGAACATTTTCCCGTTTTATCCTTATTTGAGCAAGCCAAGTCCTTCTGGCAAGAGGTTCTTCCCCAACACGACGGGGAAACCATCCTCGTGGTTGCCCATAATGGCATTAATCGCTGCTTGCTCGCAACCGCCGTGGGCATTTCCCCGGAAGACTATCATTGCATTCAGCAATCGAATTGCGGCATTAGTATTCTCAACTTTGCGGGTGGATTGGACGATCCGATTCAGCTAGAATCAATGAATCTGACCTCTCACATGGGCGAACCCTTCCCCCTACCGAGAGAAGAACATCGCGGCTGTCGGCTGCTGTTAGTCCGTCACGGGGAAACCGACTGGAACCGAGATAAGCGCTTTCAAGGCTGGTGCGACGTTCCCCTCAACGAGACAGGACGCCAGCAAGCTCAAAAAGCCGCAGAGTTTCTTAAAGGCGTTAAGATTGATTTTGCGATTAGCAGTTCCATGCTGCGCCCCAAAGAAACCGCCGAAATCATTTTGCAACATCATCCTGAGTTAGAGTTGCAACTCGAAGACGGCTTGCGCGAAATTAGCCACGGCTTATGGGAAGGGAAACTCGAAGCCGAAATTGAAGCCGCCTATCCCGGACTATTACACCAGTGGCAAGTGGCCCCAGAAACGGTACAAATGCCAGAAGGGGAAAATTTACAGCAAGTTTGGGAAAGAGCGATCGCCGCTTGGGATAAAATTGTTCAATCTGCCGCACCGGGTAGCGTTGGCTTAGTGGTCGCTCACGATGCCATTAACAAAGCCATCCTCTGTCACCTGTTTAACCTCGAACCCCAACATTTCTGGAAGTTCAAACAAGGCAACGGCTCCGTCACCGTCATCGACTATCCTAAAGGAGCCGCCGGAAAACCCGTCCTAGAAGCCCACAATATCACCACCCACCTCTCTGGCGGAGATATTCTCGACAAAACCGCAGCAGGCGCGCTTTGAGTGCTTCTTTGAGTGCTGAGTGTAAAGTGCTGAGTGCTGAGTGGCTAGTTGACCATCAATTGTTTAGCAATTTCAGCCTTTGACAGGGGATAGTCAGTAGTATTCACTCAGCACTCCCTTCCTACCCAGCACGCCGCTACGCGAAAGCTAAAGCTACAGCACTGTATTCCCACTCAGCACTCCCTTCCTACCCAGCACGCCGCTACGCGAAAGCTAAAGCTACAGCACTGT
>JAAHGE010000142.1 GCA_010672635.1 Desertifilum sp. SIO1I2
TCCTCGCGTTGCAAGTGCGATTGAGGGGGTCTGGTATCTCGCTCAAGACTCGGAGGAGTTTAATCGGAACTTTAATGTGGATTTGCCTTTCTTCCCGTTTTGGGGTCGTTCTGGGGCAAAATCTGAGGCGATTCCGGTAGAAGCGTTTGCCGAACAGGTGGAAGAAATTGCGGAGGCGGTGCGTCAGTTAGACCGCTTGCGTCAAGAGGGTTTGCTGTCTGAATATGAGTTTGAGCAAAAACGCCGCCAACTGATCGATCGGATTGCGTAAAGTTTATGAGTGTTTGGCAGTGGCTGAGTGGGGTGGCCCAAATGCGATCGCTCCGGGCGAAGATTCAGGGCGATCGCTATTATCGCTTGCAATCGCTCTCGGAGTTGGCGATCGCCGTTGAGTTAGGCTGGACGCTGGATGTCAATCAAGCGACGGTGGATGATTGGTTGAGGCTACCGGGTTTGTCGATCCATCAGGCGCGATCGCTCTGGGAACTAAGCCGTGCTGGGGTTCAGTTTTTCTCGATTGAAGATATCGCGGCGGCGCTTTCAGTTCCTGTTACTACGCTGCAACCTCTAGAACCGGCTTTAAGTTTTTGCTACTATCCCGCCGAACAGCAGGCGAGTCTGAATCCCAATTCCGCCTCTGTGGAGGCGTTGTTGCAAGTTCCGGGAATGGATCGCACCCTGGCTGAAGCGATTGTGCAAAATCGCCAAACCCTAGGAAACTACCGCGATTTATCCGACTTTCAACGTCGTTTAGCTTTACCGGGTTCGCAAACAAGTCAATTGATGCATTATTTGCGCTTTTCCTAAGCTTCTCTTACACTGAGGCGATCGCAGAGTTGTTCGGAAAGATAGGCGATGAAGATTAGGAAGCCGTTTTTTATAATTTTCCTATTGGCGATCGCGCTTTTTCCCTCTCCCGCCCTGGCGAATGGTGGTAGCGCCTTGCTATGGACAGGCCTCATGCACCTGTTCGTCGGTAATGCGGTTATTGGATATATTGAAGCGGGATTGTTGGCTCGTTTTTTTCAAGCTTCTCGGCGCAAAGCTACTTTACTTCTAGTGGTTGCGAACTACCTTTCGGCTTGGCTCACTGCATTTTTGTTAGTGGGTCGGTTTTCGCGCATTTCCACCATTACGATTGAAAATATCTGGAGTTGGCTATATCTGGCAATCTTCTTGTCTTTTGTGCTGACTTTATTAATTGAATATCCGTTTTTTTGGTTCTTGCTGCGCCAACAAAAAAATGCTGTCCCAAAAGCTATCAAAGCTACGCTCATCATTCATGGCGTGAGTTACTTGGGGTTATTCTTGTGGTATACAATCACCAGCCAAACCAGTTTGCTGACTCAGCTTGAGGTGGTTCCCCCAGAGCAACTTCAACCCCGTCAAGAATATGTTTTATACTTCCTGAACTCAGAACAACAAGCTATTCGTTCCAATTTGGCGGGAGAGCGACAACAAATTATCGATCGAGCCACGTTGGAAGCACTAATGCCTCCCTCTGGCATAATTCATCAGCCCGTGCCTCAACTTACGGAGAATACAGACTGGAAATACTTTACTCACTTTTTGGCTGCGGGTGGGATTTCAGGTCGTAATTTTGTCACTAATGAGCGCTTTCAATTTTCCTTAGAGACGCCTTTTGCTTTTTGGGGAATAGACCATGCAATTCATCTAGAAGAGGACTTTTTAGTCTTTCAGCTAGGAAACCATCAAATTTGCATTCTGCAACCCCAACGAAGAGAAATTGCTTTAATTGCGCGAGGAAGTATGCCCATTGTTGTGGCTCCCCAAGCTGCAATACCCGTGAATGGCGAGTAAAATGAAATAGCCCAGAGATTGAACTCCAGGCTATCGAGATTAAGCCTAATTTAGGCTTGCTCCATATCAACCGTTAAGCTTAGTTGCTAAACGCATCTTTGATATTATCAATCGCGTTTTCAACAACATTTTTAGTGTCATCTACTGCTCTTTTGGTGCGAGCTGCATCTTCGTCTGCTCGTTTCTCAATGCGATCGCGGTCTCTTTTGGCTTTGCCTTCAATCGGGCTATTGCTATCAGTAGCTCGATCGACTCGCGATGCATTTTTGTTCGCCGTTTCTTTAACTTGCTGTTTAGCGTCGTCAATAAACTCTTTGGCTTCACCAAAGCCTTCTCTAGCGGCTTGTTTGGCGGTGGTGGCTAAACTAGAAGTGGGGGCAGCCATTGCGCTGCTATCAAAGAAAAACGCACCTTGCCAAGCAAAGGCGATCGCGCTCAGGCAAAAGAGGGTGGTTGCGAGAATACGTCCTACAGTTGAAAGCCGTTTCATTAAATAATTCCGTTGCATAGAATACAATCTCTAGAAGATTTAGTATCCTATTTCTACTGCATTTCGGGTCTAGCTCAAATCGTTCCCCAGATAGACCTTCTCCCGCCCTTCAATGGGGTCAAAATTCACTATTTTGATAGATTGTATGAGGGGGTTTTTATATGCTTAAGACGGGAGGTCAACCCCATAGGAATTTTGACCTCCTCAAGCAGCGCTAGATCGTGCCAATGCGGTTCAGCGGCCAAAAACGGAAGCCAGCATGACCGATAATATTTTCCTGGGGTAAAAAGCCCCAAATATGGGAGTCGTTACTATCGTTGCGGTTATCGCCCATCACAAAAAACTGATTTTCAGGAACTGTCACCGCCTCTAGGAAATATTCTGGAGGTTCGGCGATGTATTCTTCTTGAAGCTGGCGATCGTCCACGTAGACTTTACCATTTTTGACGCTAATGGTTTGACCCGGTTGAGCAATCACCCGTTTAATGAATGCTTGATCTCTAGAATAGCCTTGCCTTTGCAATTGTTTGGGCGGTTCAAAGACGATGATGTCTCCGAGTTGAGGCGGGTGGAAACGATAAGACACTTTTTCGACGACTAAGCGATCGCCAATTTCTAAAGTCGGTACCATTGAATCGGAGGGAATGTAACGAGGTTCGGCGACAAACGCCCGCATGACAATGGCGATCAAAAGGGCGATCGCAATAATTTGCAGATTCTCTTTTTGGGCGTTCCACCAGCGAACAATGGGTAACTCATTCAATTCTCGATCGGTCATAGTTTAGGCTTGAAATTAGGAAAAAAATAGGGAAGAAGAGGGTGGGGAGGTGGGAAGGTGGGGGGATGGAGGGAAAAGGGTGCTGAGTGATGAGTGGTGTTGCGTGCTAGCATACCAAGCATCGGTGCGTTAACTGGGTACTAGAGTGCTGAGTTAAAACATTAGAAACTGCTGTTTCCCTCATCCTTGTTCCCCAACTCTCCTTCTTTTTTCCACCTCTCCATCCCCCCACTCTCTTCCCCATCGATCGCAAAAAACTTTGCTATATGAATGAAACTTGGTACATCGTCAAGGATACAGAAGGTTATTGCCAGATTGTACCGGAAGCCCCAAAAAATGTGGCTGATGACCCTAGTGAGTCACCAGCCAGCCAAACTTGGGGGCCATTTGCTTCGCAAGCCGACGCGATCGCCAAACGGATTGGTTTAATTCGCGCGGGTAAGTGCAAACCCCGGTAAAGCGCCTACTGGGCTGGGGTTTGGGCGCGGTTGTTCGCCCGTGCAGCAATCTCTCGGTTCAACGTTTCCATCGCTTTAGCGTATTGCGGATCGGCCATTGTGCCAATTTGATCGCGATCGCGGCGGAGGGCTTGTTTTTGTTCGTCGGTTAATTCCACCGTAATATCCGGTTTAATCCCCGCCTTATTAATATCCCGACCGCTAGGCGTCAGATATTTCGCGATCGTCACCGCCAAGCCCGAACCATCGCCCAAGGGACGAACTGACTGAACCAACCCCTTCCCAAAGGTTTGCGTTCCCACCAGAATCGCCCGATTGTTGTCCTGTAGCGCCCCAGAGAGAATTTCACTCGCACTCGCCGAACCGCCATCCACTAAAACAACCAACGGCTTATCCGTCAAAGCGCGGTTATTGGCTTGTTGGCGATCCGTTTCCCCTTGACGATCCACCGTCGAAACAATCGCCCCATTGGGAATCCACATCCGGGCAATTTCCACACTCGCATACAGCAACCCGCCGGGATTAGACCGTAGATCGAGGATATAACCGGCTACATTCTTAGTTTCCAAATCCTTAATCGCATCGCGCATTTCGCTAGAGGCGCGGGCGCTAAACTGAGTCAAACGGATATAACCAATCGGCCCATCCTTCGACTCTTGCACGCTATAGCGAACCGGGTGAATCTCAATGCGTTCGCGCTTAATCTGATAATCGGTTTCCTGATTATCGCGCAAAATCGTAATCGTCACTTCCGTTCCCACCGGCCCGCGAATTAACTGCACCGCATCATTCACATCCATACCTTCGGTGCTTTTACCATCAATCCGCGTAATGATATCTTTAGCTAAAATACCCGCCTGAAACGCTGGCGTATCCTCAATGGGGGAAATAACCACCAGCTTTTTCGTTTCCTCATCTTGGGCTAGCTGAATGCCAATCCCCGTAAGTTCTCCAGAAGTGTCAATCTGCATATTGCGGAATTCATCTGGATTCATGAACCGGGTATAGGGATCTTCTAGCTTACCCAGCATTTCGCGAACCGCTTTGTAAGCCTCATCCTTCGTGGTGTAGTTCCGGTTCAAGTATTCAGTCCGAAGCGCTTTCCAGTCTACCTGGTTAAACGTGGCATCAACATAATTGCGGTCAATAATTTGCCAGACTTCATCCACCAACTCTTTGGGGCTGTCCTGGAAGAAAGCTTGACCGCGAAGGTGAATACCAGCCCCGGCGACAGCAACCGCCGCGATCATTACTGCTGTTGCGCCTACAACGAGTCCTTTTGTTGTCCTTGTCATACTCTGCTGAACCGGAATACTCTACGTGGGAAGTAAGCTCAATCTAACACAGCCATCTGGATTTCAGACGCGATCAGATTGCCTATCACTATGCTGCCTTGTTTAAGGTCAGTCCGGAAGGGGGATTTCCACGGAGAAGTCAATATTTGATGAACTTCGCAATCCTTAATCTTCTTAACAAGATGAAAGTCAAAGCTCGTTTATCCTAGAAATTCCCCTACTGAATATTTTAAGGTTCTACCCAACGACCGTCTGTTTTAATTAAATTAATTAATTCTTCCACTCCCCGATCTTCAGGAACCCGTTTAATTTCTTCTCGACCGCGATATAACGAGATATAGCCCGGTTGTTTGCCCACATAACCGTAGTCTGCATCCGCCATTTCACCAGGGCCGTTGACAATGCAACCCATAACGGCGATATCCAAGCCCGTTAAATGCTTAGTTGCTTCCCGGACTTTATGCAAGACTTCCTCTAGGTTAAATAGCGTGCGGCCGCAAGACGGACAGGCGACATATTCCACCATCGTCTTCCGCAGACCCAAGGCTTGCAGAATACTGTAGCAAACGGGAATTTCTTTCTCTGGCGCTTCTGTTAGGGAAACGCGAATGGTATCGCCAATCCCTTCAGCCAATAGGGTACCAATTCCTGCGGTAGACTTAATTCGACCATATTCCCCATCTCCGGCTTCAGTAACGCCCAGATGGAGGGGATAGTCCATTCCCAACTCATCCATGCGCTTCACCATCAGGCGATAGGCCGCCAGCATCACGGGAACTCTAGACGCTTTCAGGGAAATGACTAAGTTACGAAAATCGAGAGATTCGCAGATGCGGAGAAATTCAATCGCCGATTCTACCATCCCTTCTGGGGTATCGCCGTAGGTAAACAGCATTCTCTCGGCTAGGGAACCGTGGTTGACCCCAATTCGCATCGCCTTTCCTTGATCGCGTAGAGAAATGACCAAGGGTTCTAGGGTTTCGCGGATTTTGTGACCAATTTCGTCAAATTCGGCTTGGGTGTATTCGGTGCGCTCTGCTTTCGGTTTTTCAAACACGTATAATCCGGGGTTAATCCGTACCTTATCTACGTGCTTGGCCACCTCTAGGGCGATTTTCATTCCATTATGGTGAACGTCCGCCACCAGGGGAACCGCCATGTAAGATTGGGTGAGTTTTTGCTTAATTTCCGCTAAGGCCTTGGCGTGGGCCATGCTGGGGACGGTAACGCGGACAATTTCGCAACCAATTTCATGCAGGCGGCGAATGGCTGCCACTGACCCATCAATATCTAGGGTATCTTCGTTAATCATCGACTGGACAACCACGGGATGTCCGCCGCCGATGGTGACGCTTCCCACTTGGACGGGACGGGTTTTGCGACGGTGAATAGTGGTGTCAAATTCGGACGAGGTGGATGTAACTTGGGGATTGGGCAGGGTTTGCATAACCTGTAAGGAGTTTTCTCAAGCGTTCCTGCTTATCAGGGTGCCACAGATGGGGACATTTTTGCTGAGTTTACTCTGTTGAGAGGTGGGTTAATTGCGATCGCGATGCCAGAAACCGGGTTTCTCCGGTCGGAGTTTGGGACTTGCGGATCTGCCATTATAGAAACAGTGATTTACCCGGTGTTGTGCTGCGGATGGCGATCGCACTAATTGCCCTCGATCAATGGATCGAATCGGAGCAAACTCTCCTACAAGGCGCAATCTCAACCGGGAATATTTGGCAGTTTGGGCAGTTCAATCGTCAAACCCGCGAAGTAACCCAGGATCTCGCCCTTTACCGGGTTCCAGCCGATCTGGATGATTTGTTACGGATTCTCGTCAAAATCCTTGAACCCTAACTCTTAGTGCTTATGTCTACAATCCTAAAATCATTTTCCTTTGAAGTTGTCACTGTCGATCGCAAGGGACAGGAAACCACACGGTGTAAGGGAGAAGCAGAGTATTTTGAAGAAGACTTAGGCGACGGAGTAACGCTAGCAATGGTTTATATCCCTGGCGGTACGTTTATGATGGGTGCGCCAGAGGGAGAAGGAGGTGATAGTGAAAAGCCTCAGCATCAAGTTACGGTTCCACCCTTTTTTCTGGGTCAGTATCCGGTAACGCAGGCGCAATGGAAACAGGTGGCAAAGTTGCCCAAAGTGCAGCGCGACCTTAAACCCGATCCTGCTAGCTTTAAAGGAGCAGACCGTCCTGTCGAGTGTGTTTCCTGGTACGATGCGGAGGAATTTATCGCCCGGTTAGCGCACAAAGCCGGAAAGTCTTATCGCCTCCCCAGTGAAGCCGAGTGGGAATATGCTTGTCGTGCAGGGACAACAACGCCGTTTCATTTTGGCGAGACAATAACGACAGATTTAGCGAATTTTGATGGAAATAGAGCCTATGGCGAAGGCTCAAAAGGGACTTATCGAGAAGAAACGACCCCTGTAGGCTATTTTAAGGTTGCCAATGCGTTTGGCTTATACGATATGCATGGCAATGTCTGGGAGTGGTGCTTAGATGATTGGCATGGCAATTATCAAGGTGCGCCAGAGGATGGTTCTGCTTGGGTGAATAAGAATGATAATGATAATCAAGCTCATTTAGTCCTGCGGGGTGGTTGTTGGTACCACTATCCTGATGAGTGCCGTTCTGCGTATCGCGACCTCATCATCATCCTCGATCGCGGTAACGTCTACTACGATTTCGGGTTTCGGGTGGCGTGCGTTGCGGACAGGACTTTTAGTGCCAGAAACCGGGTTTCTGGTTAATCTTCAAGCTGAACCCCAATCTTTATAGAAACCCGGTTTCTCAGGTCGTTGCAGGGTTGTGGATCTGCGATTATAGAAACAGCGATCTACCAGATATTTTCCTGCGGATGGCGATCGCCCTCAGCGTGCAGGATTGGATCTAGAGGAGATAGGATGCTGCTTGCATCGAGTCACTTGAACCTAGAGGATGCGTGCCATGCCCAGAGCCGCTATTATTCAACCCGATCGGTCCTACACCTTCGCGGACTACTTTAAACTCAACTTTGCTCCACAAGATATTCTGGCGTACTTCAACGTTTCTCTCCAGCGCCGATCTTTAAACCTACCCCGCTATACTGGCACTCTCGATCGCCTCGTCGATCTCAAAGCTCGGATTGAAGAAAGCCTGCCTCGCCTCAGTCTCACCAGTGAAATGGCACGGCGAGAATTTCTGATTGCTCCAGTGTTAACGGATGTGTTGCACTATACCCAAGCCACTCTCAACGTTGAATATCCCGTCGCTGTAAGCAACCAACTCAAAGGGTCTTTGGATTATCTACTGCAAAATGACCAGGCGTTTTTAGTAATCGAGGCTAAAAACGAAGATCTAGAACGCGGCTTTGTGCAACTGGCGATCGAACTAATTGCCCTAGATCAATGGATCGAATCAGAGCAAACTATCCTGCAAGGCGCAATCTCAACCGGGAATATTTGGCAGTTTGGACAGTTCAACCGTCAAACGCGTGAAGTAACTCAGGATCTCGCCCTCTATCGCGTCCCAGCCGATCTAGATGATTTGTTGCGGATTCTCGTCAAAATTCTTGAACCCTAACTCTTAGTGCTTATGTCTACAATCCTAAAATCATTTTCCTTTGAAGTTGTCACTGTCGATCGCAAGGGACAGGAAACCACACGGCGCAAGGGAGAAGCGGAGTATTTTGAAGAAGACTTAGGCGACGGGGTAACGCTAGAAATGGTTTATGTCCCTGGCGGTACTTTTATGATGGGTTCGCCAGAAGGGGAAGGAGATGACGATGAAAAGCCTCAGCATCGAGTCACGGTTCGACCCTTTTTTATGGGCAAGTACCCGGTGACGCAGGCACAGTGGCGACAGGTGGCAAAGCTGCCGAAAATTGAACGCGATCTTGAAGCCGATCTCTCCGACTTCAGAGGTGCAGACCGTCCTGTTGAGTTTATTTCTTGGTACGATGCGGTAGAATTTTGCGCCAGATTAGCGCAGAAAGCCGGGAAATCTTATCACTTGCCAAGTGAAGCAGAATGGGAATATGCCTGTCGTGCGGGAACGACGACTCCGTTTCACATTGGCGAGACGATAACGACAGATTTAGCAAATTATGACGGCAACTACATTTATGCCAAAGCACCTAAAGGAATTTGGCGAGAAGAAACCACACCTGTAGGTAGCTTTAAAGTTGCTAATGCTTTTAGTTTATTTGATATGCACGGCAATGTGTGGGAATGGTGTTTAGATAATTGGCACAGCAATTATCAAGGTGCGCCAGAGGATGGAAGTGCTTGGTCAGATGAGAATGATAATCAAGATGATAAGTTGCTGCGCGGTGGTTCGTGGATCGACAGTCCTGAGAGCTGCCGTTCGGCTTCTCGTGGCTTCTACGATGCGGGCTTCAGTACCGACGACGTCGGTTTTCGGGTTGTGTGTGCTGCTGCGTGGACTCTGTAGCCCTTTATCCTTTTTCTCTTTTGCTCTTTATCCTTCTTTTCTTTACCCTCGCGCGCGAAGCGGGTCAAAATTTTTCACATGATATTCCATAAATTACAGGTTCCCTGGCACAATCGGTGATTGAATAACAGCAAACCCTTAAGCTTGGAGAAAGTATGGAAACGCCTCAATTTTTGCGCGAATTGCCTGCTGAATTTGAACCCTTAAGGACGCTATTAGAAACCCAGCTAAAACCTTATATCAAAATCCATGAAACCCAAGTGGGGCGAATTAACGAAGACTCCACAGGAGATCCCTTAACCCTCTGGCAAAGTAAAATAGGAGGCAATCCTTATTTCCCCAAAGGCTTAGACTATCCCCGCGTTCCGGTGAGTG
>JAAHGE010000143.1 GCA_010672635.1 Desertifilum sp. SIO1I2
TCGATCGTAGCTGCCTTGAGGACGCACGCGACGATCGCAGTTTAGAGTTACTGGAGAAAACCCATCAACGCGCCCCTTGGTTGTATACCAAATCGGGGATTATGGTGGGACTGGGGGAAACCGATGAAGAAGTCCGCCAGATAATGCAGGATTTGCGGCAAGTTCATTGCGATATTCTCACCATTGGGCAATACCTGCAACCGACGGCTAAACATTTGGGCGTTCAGGAATTCGTCACCCCCGAACAGTTTGAGGCTTGGCGCGAGTATGGCGAATCTCTCGGCTTTTTACAAGTGGTCTCTTCTCCGCTAACCCGCAGTTCTTACCACGCCGAACAGGTGCGGGAACTGATGGAAAAGTATCCAAGAGTGGGTTAGTTAGGGGAGTTGGGGATTGAACGATTTTAAGACGATTGCGATTGTGGGTGCTGGGGCTTGGGGACAGGCTTTGGCAAGACTGGCGCGCGATCGCCATCATCAAGTTAAACTGTGGTCAAGACGCGGCATCTATCCCCTTGCAGAGGTGGTTGAACCCGCTGAAATCATCATTTCCGCCGTTTCGATGAAAGGCGTGCGTTCCGTCGCCCAACAAATTCAAGCCCTCTCCCTCTCCCCCCACACCATTTTTGTCACCGCCACCAAGGGACTCGATCCACAAAAAGCGGAAACCCCCTCACAAATTTGGCAAAGTTTCTTTCCCCACCATCCCATTGTGGTCTTAGCTGGCCCTAACTTGTCTAAAGAGATTCAACAAGGCTTACCCTGCGCCACAACCGTCGCTAGCACTCATCTAGAAGCCGCAGAAACGGTTCAGCGCGTCTTGTCTTCCCCCCAGTTTCGCGTCTATACAAACGCTGACCCTTTGGGGGTGGAACTGGGTGGTACCTTAAAAAATGTATTGGCGATCGCGGCTGGGGCCTGTGATGGCTTGCAACTGGGAACCAACGCCAAAGCTGCCCTACTGACGCGCGGTTTAACCGAAATGATCCGCATTGGGACTTACTGGGGGGCGCAAGCTGAAACCTTTTACGGACTCTCCGGTTTGGGCGATATGCTTGCCACTTGTAACAGTCCATTAAGCCGCAACTACCAATTAGGCTATCAATTGGCCCAGGGCAAGACACTTGAGGAAATTCTTGCTAAGTTGGAAGGAACAGCAGAAGGAGCGAACACTACAGGCGTCTTAATTCGGCTGGCGAGCGAACAAAACATCCCCGTCCCCATTTCTTATCAGGTCAATCGCTTGCTCCAAGGTGAAATTACCGCTCGCGAAGCCGTCACCGAACTGATGTTACGAGATATTAAGCCAGAGTAAATCGCTGCTGCCCTTCACATTAAGCTCTCACGCTGGTAGGAGCGAGCCTCTCATTCCTCGAAAACACGGAGTTTAATCGTCTCACTGTCCCGATCGAGCAGCTACCTTTCGGTATAAGCACATAAGTTTGACTCCGGAAATGACCCGAAATCTACCCGATTCGTGATGAAGATTAGAGGGGGATCTGACCGGGGTCACTTCTGTAAGCCTGTCAAGTCTATATAGTTTGAATAGACTAGCCAAAAAACCTATCACCACCAGATACGGAAGAAGGCGACCAGGGTGCTTGACAATTGAAGACTTCAACACAAGTTCCCAATCGCAATCAGCGAAACAGGGTTTGGAGTGAAGTTTATTCCGTGACTCGAACGAGACGTGCTTGGCACACCCTCGACCACTAGATTGGTATGCCGCTTGATTACAAGGTTTCCTCAATCGGAATTTAGGTGCAGTTTCTCAAGTTTGGTTTGTAACAGAACTTTTCCCTAACTGCATTTGAGCTTCCACAATGGGAACCCTAACAATAGGCAACGCCGATCGAACCCTTTTGTTACCTGGAGCAGCTGAGACGATGATGACGCCAGTTACCTCTTTTTATCCCGATGCTGAATATGACGAGCAATCTGCATACCGTTATGCACTCTTAAGCACAGACGAATCCGAGCCAGTTGAAGCCGACTTTGCTGAACTCGAAATCGAGACAACCGAATCCTCCACCCTGCAAAAAGCACCCAGTCGCCGCACTACTGACTTAGTTCGCCTTTATTTGCAAGAAATTGGGCGAGTTCGCCTGCTAGGACGAGACGAAGAAGTCTCGGAAGCTCAAAAAGTTCAGCGTTATATGCGCTTACTCGAACTTCGGGAAGAGGCAGCAACCCGCGAAGGCGGCCCCATTTGCGAATACGTGCGCTTAATGGAAGTCCGCGATCGCCTCACGGCCCAACTGGGTCATCGCCCGGCCTTAGAACGGTGGGCAGAAACAGCCACAATTACAGTTGCCGATTTGAAACCCAGCCTAGCCGCAGGTAAGCGCCACTGGGCAGAACTGGCTAAACTCAGCCTTGAAGAACTCGAAGCCATTCAAGCAGAAGGGATTCACTCTAAAGATCGGATGATCAAAGCGAACCTCCGCTTAGTGGTATCGGTTGCTAAAAAGTATCAAAATCGCGGTTTAGAATTGCTCGACCTGGTTCAAGAAGGAACCTTGGGTTTAGAAAGAGCTGTTGAGAAATTTGACCCCACCAAAGGCTATCGGTTCAGCACCTACGCTTACTGGTGGATTCGCCAAGGGATTACCAGAGCGATCGCTACCCAAAGCCGAACGATTCGCCTCCCCGTCCACATCACTGAAAAACTCAACAAAATTAAGAAGGCGCAACGCAAGATTGCCCAAGAAAAGGGCCGCACCCCTACCATCGAGGACATCGCAGTTGAACTTGAAATGACCCCTCCCCAAGTCCGGGAAGTGTTACTGAGAGTTCCCCGTTCCGTTTCTTTAGAAACCAAGGTCGGTAAGGAAAAAGATACCGAACTCGGCGAACTCTTAGAAACAGATAGCATCTCTCCAGAAGAATCGCTGATGCGCGAATCGCTGCAACGCGACTTGCAACAACTGCTAGCCGACCTCACCAGCCGCGAACGCGATGTTATTCAAATGCGTTTCGGTTTAGGCGATGGCCATCCCTACTCGCTAGCAGAAATTGGTCGGGCGCTGGATCTCTCGCGCGAACGCGTTCGCCAAATTGAGGCTAAAGCGTTGCAAAAACTCCGCCAGCCCAAACGCCGCAACCGGATTCGCGACTATTTGGAATCTCTAAGCTAAATCTCTCCATCGACTGATGCAAATAGGCACTGGCGTTTACCAGTGCTTTTTTTGTGTTGAATTTTCAGCAGGACGGGGGAAGAGGATGGGGGGATGGGGAGGTGGGGGGATGGGGGGAAGAAGAGGAGTTGGAATGCAGTGACATCAACGGTTTGCTATAACAAGCTTCCAACGATTAGGCCTGCAATGGCTCCGAGGGGGACGAGTTGCCAGGTGGGGCGCTTGAAACGGAGCAGGGCGATTAAAGCCAGGATACCGATGATTGTGGCAAATAGCGATCGCGCCATCGTGTCTTGAATGAGGGTGGCTTGAGCCAGGGGAATAGCGGCGGCTGCGATCGCTCCTAGCACGGCTGGAGTGACGCCCTTCAAAAAATGCCGAATTTTTGGATTCTGGCGAATGCGGAGCAAGAAGGGAGCCGCTAGCACGATAAACGCAAAGGAGGGGGTAAAAATGGCGATCGCCGCCACCAATGCGCCCAAAACTCCGGCAACCTTATACCCAACAAAGGCTGACGCAATGACGACAGGGCCGGGTGTAAATTCACCAATGGCGACCCCATCAATAAACTCGCTGGCGGTTAACCAATGGAACTCATTGACCACTTGCGCCTCTAGGAGTGGGATAATCACTAATCCCCCGCCGAAAATGAAACTTCCCACCTTCAGGAAAAATAGGGCGAGTGGGAGACTGTACTCTTGAATGCGTTCTAATCCCCAAAAGCTGGAAACGGCTAGGGCTTCACTCGATACAGTCGCTAAAGGTAGCCCTGGAATTATAGGTAGAAATGGGAATAAGGCAGCGCTGGGACGTGGGTGGGAAGGTTGGTAGACAATTAATCCGACTAAACCGGCTAGTACAAATTGCAGGAGAATATTAACGTGGAAAAGTAGGGTGGTGAGAAGTACCGTGAGAGCGATCGCAATTCCGACTCGATCTTTAATCCCTTTTTGGGCTAGCTTCCAACAAAATCCAAAAATAACTGCAATTACAACCGGAGAAACCCCTAAAAACAGATTGTCAATCTGCGGGATGCCCTGAAACCGAAAATAAGCCCAGGATAGCGTTACCACAATCAAAAAAGCGGGCAAAATAAAACAAATTCCTGCCACCAGCGCCCCTAATGCTCCGGCTTGTATATACCCGGTGTAAATTCCCATTTGGGTGGAAGCAGGGCCGGGTAACATCTCGCAAACCGCTACCCCTTCGATAAATTGTTCTTCAGTCAGCCAACCCCGTCGCACCACCGCCTCATCGTGAATCATGGCAATATGCGCTTGCGGCCCGCCAAAGCCAATGGCACCCAACTTGAGAAACAGTTGAGCAAGTTCTTTCAATTTCCTTGATAAGCCAGTCTCTCGATCGTTTTGCTGACCCATTGAAACCCCTTTCTCGGCTAGCACTCCAGAGGATAGATTGTTTCTGCACCCGCAGACCATTCCCACATTGAACCGGGGTAGTTTTTTGCACAGATTCCCAGGTTTGCGAGAACTGCCGTTAGCCATCCCGAACGGATTCCCCCCGTACAATAGGAAACAAGGGAGGCGTTGGGCGAAATTCCTCGGATTTGCAGTTGGTGAAGGATCTCTGAAGCGCTTAGAAGATAGCCGTTTTCATCTAGCAGTTCTTTGTAATATAGATGAATGGCTCTAGGGATATGACCCCCACGAGATTCGCCGTAAGGAATTTTACCTTGATATTCCCGGAGTTCGCGAGTATCGATCGCAACAACTTCCCCGGCTTTCCACGCTTGGTGCAGTTGTTCGCGGTTGATTTCCCATTGGGAGTTGCGGCGGATGGTGAAATCTCCCGGTTCAGAGGCCTGGGTTCTGACTCGCCAAGTTACAGGAAATCCGGCTTGGGTTAAGGCGCGATAGCCGCCATCCACAAATAGGGCTTGACGATGGCCGAGGGTGCGTAACATCCAAACGATGCGTCCTTCTTCGCCCCATCCTTTTTGCGGATCGCCAATAACGACGACTGGGCGATCGCACTTTACCCCAACTGAGCGCAATTTTTGGGTTAATTGAGCCTCATCTGTTAATAATTTACCGCGATTAGGGTTTTGGCTTTGGGAAAATTGCTGCCAACTGACGGAAACTGACCCTTTGAGCATTCCCAGGTGTTGCAAAAGACAGGAACGCGCATCTAATAGGGTAGCGCCCTGGTGGATGATTGATAGGGCGATCGCTGGACTGGCAACCCACAAATTCTCTAAGCTTGAGGAAACCTGAGAAGATTGTACGGCACCATCCAGTCTGGGATTGGGCTGGAGTGCAGACACAAGTTGAGAAAACAGATATTGCATTTTGAACAGTTTTTTTCATTAAATCTCAGTATTTTAAAGAGCGATCGCATTCAATCACCCCGAACCAATAATGAAACGCAACGCACTCGGAGAGTATCTCAGAAGCTTGGGCGATCGCCAACTCATGCCAACCGCAATTAAAGTTGCTCTTGTAGTGGGTTCTGTTCTATTTTCTATCAATCATGGTTGGGCGTTGTTGCACGGAGAAATGACCCCGCAACGATGGATTTCAGGGGGTTTAACCTACATTATTCCCTACCTCGTCAATATCCACGGACAATACATCAGCCGTCGCCAGTTGCGGCAGCGATCGCAGGCAATGACCTACTCTCATCAGTGACCTCTTCCCTTAATACTTCTGGTTGTCCATATACTACGGTATATTGATTGACTTTTAGTCCATTTAACAAAGCCTGTGCTACGATTGATGCTAATCATTAAATGCGGTAATCCTATCAAGTTACCGTAGTTTAGTTTAACCCATAAATTGACATCAATCGCAAGCCATGAAGCAGATCGATACCCTGTGGCAAATCATCCGACCGTATGCGATCGTGAGTCGTATTGGAGCATTGGCGATCGCTAGTTTGGTCTACATTCATCTTCACCAAAGCCTAAAAACCCTTTGGAAACCCATGAGAACCCCGATCCAGCTTCAGCCCAAAAAATCTTCCCTCACCTAACCTAGTCAGCAGCAGTTCGGAAAACACGGCCCCTCTAGTTGAAATATCCCCGTCAAGAATAGAGCCACTCTACTTTAGACAATAGAGATAACTAGACGGAGCAAAAACATGATCTCGTCCAAACCCGAAACATTTTCTTGGCGTCAACTTACCCAGTATGCGCTCATTGCCGTAATCAGCGCTGGTCTTACCCTATCCGCAATCTGGGCATTTCCCCAGACCCTCTTACCCCCTCGTTTAACCGTATCTTCCATTAACGCAGCCGTTCAGCCACCCCCCCAACCCCAGACAGCAACCCCGGTTGATTCCCCACAAAGCTTCGTCACCAGCGCCGTTCAGCGCGTGGGAACAGCCGTCGTCCGCATTGACACAGAACGCGTTGTCACCAACCCTGGAATCAATCCCTTTTTCGACGATCCCTTCTTCCGGGAGTTTTTCGGAGGAGGTGTACCCCAAAATCCCCAAGAATACCGCCAGCGGGGAGAAGGATCGGGTTTAATTATTGAATCTAACGGCTTAATTCTCACCAACGCCCACGTCGTCAGCGGTGCCGATACCGTCACCGTCACCCTCAAAGATGGTCGTCAGTTTACAGGCAAAGTGCGCGGCATGGACGAACCCTCAGATCTAGCCGTCGTTAAAATAGAGGGACGCGATTTACCCGTTGCTCCTCTAGGAGACTCCAGCCAACTCAAAGTCGGAGATTGGGCGATCGCAGTCGGCAATCCCCTAGGACTCGATAATACCGTTACATTAGGAATTATTAGTACCCTCAACCGTTCTAGCGCCCAAGTTGGCATACCCGATAAACGTTTAGACTTTATTCAAACCGACGCCGCCATCAACCCCGGTAACTCCGGCGGTCCCCTACTCAACGAACGCGGCGAAGTCATTGGCATCAATACCGCCATTCGCGCCGATGCTCAAGGCATTGGCTTCGCCATCCCCATCAATAAAGCCAAAGCCATTAAAGATAAACTAGCTCGTGGCGAACAAATTCCCCATCCTTACATCGGCGTTCGCTTATTTACCCTCACCCCAGAAATCGCTCAACAAATCAACAGCGACCCCAATGGCGCTATCCTCGTTCCAGAGATGAACGGAGTATTAATTGAGCAAGTCATGCCCAACAGTCCCGCCGCCACCGCCGGGATACGTCGCGGCGATGTCATTTTTCAAGTAGACGGAAAACCCATAACCACAGCCGAACAATTGCAAGATGCCGTTGAACAAAGTCAAATTAATCAGCCCTTGAACATGCAAGTCAAACGTGGAGAACAGACTGTAGAAATTTCAGTACGCCCTGGAAATCTGCAAGACGCCCTTTAAGAGTGTGGGAGATGGGGAGATGGGGAGATGGGGAGATGGGGAGATGGGAGACAAGAGGAATTCAGGGTTAACCCTAATTACTTCGAGACTTCTCAGCAGTTGTAACTTCTTGAACTCAGCACTCTTTTCCCACTCGGAACTCGGAACTCCCATCGCCCCACCCTCTTCTCAATTAAGCGCTAGCCATTTTTGGGCATTTAAGCGTTGGAATACGCCAAATACGAGTAAATCTAAGGTGATGCGGCGCTCATCAATTAAGAAAGGCTCTAGCGTCGAAGGCTTGGACGCATTGCTGGTGAACGAGAAAGCCCGATGACCTGCAATATCCTCATTAAAGAAATAAACTCGAAATTGGCGTTGTTTATCCTTCCAAGAGCCAATCACTTGCCAACAGGGAGGTTCTTGAGACATTCCCAAAACGGGGATTTTTTCTTGGACAAATTGGACATCGAGATCGCCAATACCCTTTTCAGCTAAGGATTTCTTGAGAGCGGGAATATAATGTTCTTGGATAAACTCTGCGAAAGGCTTTTCTTCTAAAGCGGGGGGTTTTTCCTTCTTCGGGGGCGCTTTCTTGGCTTCCGTTGCCTTTTTCTCATCAGCTTTACCCGCCGCTGGGTTTGCAGGGGGTTGTTTCGCCTCTGCTTTCTTTACCTCTCCCTCTGGTTCAGCCCCCTGTTTCTGGCTAGCATTCGCATTTTCAGGGTTAACTGCATCCGGATCGGGGGCGTTAGCGCTAGGGATATTGCTGGCTTGCTGTTCGCTTTCGGCGGGAACCTGTTTGCCGGTATAGTCTTGATTGTTTTCTTCTGCCATTGTTTCAATCCACTTTTGGCGATCTGCTCGTACTTTAATCAATCATAAAGCGATTTACTGAACTGCTTCCGGGGAAACGGCTAAGGTTTCGAGTTCGGTGACAACTTGGGCTAAAGCTTTCACTAAGGGGGTAGACTCAACTGACTCAAAGGCATTGACTAAAGCGCGATAGTACCAGAGGGTGCCTGTTTTGCCCCCGGTGAAGCGTTCCCAAATTTGTTCTCCCACCTCTTGGTAGTCTTTACGGATAGAGAGGGCGTTGTAAAGTTTATCCGCAGCCGAGACGAGGCGAACGGAGGCAGATTTATAGGGAATTTGAGCGATATAGGCTTCTTTGCGATCGCGCCAAGGGGGTTTAGGCTCTGTGTCCGCATCAGTACACCCGTCTACAATAGCAGTGACGGTATCGCCAAAGCGGCGGCGGATTTCTTGGCGGATGGTATCTCCCCCTCGATCTTCGATCGCATCATGGAGTAGGGCTGCGATCGCTTCTTCTTCATTGGCCCCATATTCTAGAGCAATACTGGCAACTCCCAACAAATGGGCAACATAGGGAACGCCGGAACCTTTACGAACCTGCGTGGCGTGGAGTTGAGCCGCAAAGGATAAGGCTTCACTAAAGCGTTCGGATAACATTTTTAACCCCTTGAGCTTGAAAATATCCCGATTTTAGCCAAGTTCACACCTTGACTTTTTGCCATTTCCCTTGAGACAAAATCCAGGTTAAAACTAGGGTTCTCACGACCCAATCTAAGGTTGAACTTAATCAGACACCGAGTAAGCCTAAATGCAGGGGAAAGGCTAAACCATAGTTGCTGCTAAAGACAGACTACTGCGGGCTGCTGATGCTAATTTCGGGTCATTACTCCCCACCACCCCATCCCCCCATCCTCTTCTAGCTATGAAGTTGAATAAAACGGCGCATCAGAGTTAACTGTTCTGGAACAATCCAATGACCAATATTGAATTCGTGATAATCTACCGTTGCCCCTAGTTCAGATAAAACCATCTGGGCGCGTTGAGCGGCTGCAAGAGGGACAACCTGGTCTTGCTGACCGTGCATCATTAAAATGGGTGGATAACCTTTGGTTGAGGCTTGGGGTTCAGCGTGTAAATAACCGCTCAACGAAATTAAACCCGCTAGCGGTAACGTTAGTCCAACATCAAGCGTCATCGCCCCCCCTTGGGAAAAACCGCTTAAAAAAGTACGCGATAGGGGAACGCCGGTTTTCTCGGCTAAACCGTTGAGGAAATTTCCCAAGCGCTGGCGGCTTTCGGCTAATTGCTGAAAATCTTGACGTTCCAAGTCGTACCACATCTTGCCCCCAGGTGCGTTGGG
>JAAHGE010000144.1 GCA_010672635.1 Desertifilum sp. SIO1I2
TAAAATAGCCCTTGTATTGCTTGGCATGACGGACTAAACGAGAATGCCAGAGGCGAAAAGCAAGTCCTTGTCCTTGAGGAACAATATATTCAATTGCAACGCTGGAATAGAAAATTCGATCGTCCTGAGAAGTAGGCATTGTGAGATGACGATAAATGGGGTGAATGTGACGAAGAATTGGTTCTAAACCACTCATTATGACTAAATATTGACAGACTTAAGGTTATTCTGATACTCCTTATGAAACTGAGAACACTATCAAAAGATACATTACAGTTTGCCCTACATGGCGTCATGATAGAGAGGCGGGTCTTGCTCTGAGTGACTGAGTTTTTGTGCTTAGAAAATTTCATCGTTTTATTAAGTTTCGGTTAAATCAGTGTAAAAATTACAACAAATTGAAAATTATTTGTATAATTGTATAATAAGGCACGGAAAAAGATTCGGACATACACTTTTCGCTTTCCCCAGTGGCGAGGGAGTGTGGTGACAGGTTTTGAAGTGCCTCCTGCAATCGTCAAACATTGAGGAGGTTCACAATGGAATCTTTAAGCCATAACTCAACCCAAGGTTATCATTGGCAACTTTACAAACGGCTGGAACTGATCTCAAATCGAGTCCCCGATCCCTATACCAGCCGTCTCCAGTTGAAGTGGGGAGTCGATCGGGCATGGCGATCGCTCTTAAATCTACTGGTGGATGAACTGATTGAAGAGCAACAAGTCGAGTATCTGGAGCGATGCTTGGCATTAGATGAGTCAAAAGAAACGCAAGCCTCTTTAACCAAAACACTCAAGCGCATCTGGCGGCTGATGGAGTAGTTCTTCTAAAACAAAACCTGCCTTCCGAGAAAGGCAGGTTTTTAAAAAGGAGCGAGACATTAGCCTGCAAAGTGATGTTTAAAGAACTCACTCGTCAGTTGTTGAATTGAGTCGCTATAGAGTTCGCCAAGTTGAGAAGCGACGCCATCCCAGCTAAATTTCGACTCTACCCGCGATCGCGCTTGTTCTCCTAAGTGCGATCGCCATTGAGCATTTGCCAAGATCCGCTCGATTGCCTCAGCAAAGGCTTTATCGTCTTTTGGAGGAGCTAATAAGCCCGTTTCTTCGGGAATGACTGTAAATTTCAGTCCCCCAACATTGCTAGCAATGACAGGCGTTCCACAGGCCATTGCTTCAATCGCCACTAAACCGAACGGTTCGTAGTGACTGGGAACCACGCACACATCCGCCGCCGCATAGTAAGTGGGTAGAACGGTGTGATCGAGCCGTCCAACAAACTGAACGTTGTTTGCAATTCCCAATTCTTGGGTTAACTGACCGATGCGATCGCGTTCTTCCCCATCCTTTTCTCCAGGCGTCCAACCCCCTGCAATCATCAGTTTTAACTGAGCTTTGCGTTCTGAAGAAAGATGGCTAACAGCGCGAACGGCCGTTTCAATACCCTTGCGGGGATCGAAGCGTCCAACATATAAAACAACGCGATCGTCAGGAGAGAGCTGAAGCTTATCTCTTGCAACCTCCTGGCTAACCGAACCAAAACGCTCAATATTAGTCCCGCAAGGAATCACCTTAATATTCCCTTTTTCTGAGACATAAGTTCTCATATGTTCTTCTTCTTGGGGACTCGTTGCTACGATGCAATCTGCTGTTTCTAAACAAGCTTTTTCCACCTCTAAACGCGTCTTAGCAATGAGGGGAATTGTTGAAACAGACTTATACTTAATTGCCCCCAAAGAGTGATAGGTATGAACTAGCTTCAGCAGTTGATTTTTCCTAAGTTGCATTCCCACCCAAGAAGACAACCAGTAATTCGTATGAACGATTGGATAAAGCGTTCCTTCTCGTTCTTGAAACTGTTTAAAAGACTCTACAAATTCCGGCAAATAACCAAATAGATCGTCTCGTCCAATAAATGCTTCTGGGCCTGCATTTAAGCGAATTGTCCGACAATTGGGACTGTGAACAACAATATTCTCTTGGTCGGGACTCGCCTTACGGGTAAATAAGTCAACCTGCCAGCCCTGTTTAGCTAAAGCCTCGCCGCAACAACGAACGTATACGTTTTGTCCGCCCGCCTCTTCTTTACCAATTTCTACAGCCGGATCGCCGTGGACAGAAATTAAGGCAATTTTGCCTTTGTTTTGATTAGAAAACATGTTGCTTTATTAAGGTGAAAGTAAATGCGCGAGTTCTATACGTTCTTTAGAATAAAGAATCCCTCAAAACGATACATCGTCCAAGAGAAATAAATTAAGCGGACGATCTTGAACTCAAAAAACGGACACCGAGTAAAGCTCTCTGGTTCAGTCCAAATGTTGGGTGGAGAGAGTTAGCTTCTAGAGGAAAACCGCAAGACTTGAGAACTAAAAACTGCTTTGTGTACTTAAACTTTGTGCTGCTTAAGTTTCCCGGTTCTCCCTAGTAAAGCTAGCGGCTTGGCCCTTCAATCCCTTCTAACAACTGCGGCATGTACCAGATTTGTTGTAACGTAGCCGTTTGACCTGCGGCTACAAAAGGCGTGCCATCCTGGTAGTTTAGCGGGCCTTGATAAAGGTTGATGCTGCCATCGCCCAAACCCTGTATAAATTGATCGAGATAGCGATTGTTCTCCGGGCTAAAGGCATCGCCGCGTACAAACCCAACCGCAGAAGTGTCCGGGTTATTGATATCTTGCCAGTCTGGATCGGCCCAAATAAATTGGCTTTGGAAGTTTCCAGCCTGAGCATCTTGGATGAGTTTGAGATAACTCGGCCCCCAATTATAAGTAGGAACGCCTACACAGACATCCGGTGCCAGGTTACAACCCGATCGCAAGGTATAGTGCAAAAACTTAACATTTTTTCCAGAATCTGCGGCTTTTTTGGCTTGAACTGCGGCTTCGGGCGTGTCAATGCCCGTCATCACGACATCGTAGCCGCTGTTATAGAAGTCGTCAGCGACTTTGGTGGGTTCTAGGGTAACGCCTGGAATGTTAAACCAGAAGCCGATCCATGTCACCCGGAAATTCAGGTCTTCGGGGTTGCGATCGCGATAAGTCTGCCAGCAGTAGCGCGCCCCCAAATACGCCGCCGATACTAAGCGCCGCGTTTCATCATTAATTAACGGCCCCAAAAAGCCGATTTTACCTGTTTCACTCGATAGCGCCGCCGCACAACCTGCAATCATCCGGCCATATTCCATTTTGGGCATCACATTCGCCAGGTTTGGTAAGGCTTGATAATTCTGCCCTTCTTGCCAAGCGGAATCCCCAGAAGCGTGAATAACTGGGATATTAGGATATTTCTGAGCCGTTGCTAGCGCATCGTCCTTGAGGTCGTCGGAGTTGAAAATAATTAAATCGGCACCCTTAGCAATCAGATCGTCTGCGACTTGCGAGCCTTTAACGTTAGGGCGATCGCCAGGATTCACCTTATCTGCATACTCTAGCGTCACCCCAGACATCTGCTGTTGAACGTACTCAATCCCTTCATAATGGGCTTGGCTCCAACCGGCATCGTTTCTGGGGCCGACTAAAATTAATCCCACCTGAAAGTTATCGGCGTTCCCCTGTCCCGATTGAGAGTTTGTGCCATTGCAACCCGCTAAAAGTACGCTAGCACAGAGGGCAAGACTGAATGGTTTGATGGAGCTAACTTTCATTGTGGTTGAGGTTTTATCAAAAGCACGCCTTTAGTTTATGGCGAATTTCGACCTCGTTTGAAGTAACACAGAATACCACTTGAGAAAGGATTTGGTTCTAATTCCATGAAACTCCAAGTCAAAGTCAAACCCAACGCTAAACATCAATCGGTCCAAACTCTAGAGGATGGAAGTTTGGCGATCGCCCTCAAGTCCCCCCCAACGGATGGCAAGGCGAACGCAGAGTTAATCGAAGTTTTGGCAAAAACGTTTGATGTCCCCAAGGCCAGCATTACGATTAAATCAGGTCGCGCCGCCCGAATAAAGCTGATTGAGATCGATCTTTAAAAACTGTCCTCTAAAAAAGACCCCAGCAATGCGGCAATTGCTGGGGAAGTTGAGCATCTAACCTTAGTGTGCCAGATATTGTCTAAATAATCAACATCTTTAAGGGAAGGTACGAGGCGTCGGAGAAGGAACTAGCATCCGCTGCCAAGCTTCAATCTGCGCTCTAGCGGCTCCGTAGCTCGCCGTATTTTCGGGGATGCGTCTGGCAATTTCAATCGCTCCAGCAACATCAAAAGTCGCTTGCTGCTGGGCCAAACTCAAAATCTGCTGACTCCATTGAGAAATAGCCGCATCCGCCTCATTTCTTAAAGCGCTAAAATTGGGGACTTGATCGGCAGTCCGAATAGCGGCAGCCAGCGCTTCTGGAGTTCCTCCTCCAGCGAGGCGACGAGCTTCTTGGAGATTTTCTTCAGCCCGAATTTGCGATCGCCATCGTTGCAAATCCTCTGCGGCATCATTAGACAAAGCCCGTCCCGAACCAATCCGTTCGGCCGATGCAATTGCCCCCCGTAGATCGCCGCGAGCCGCTAAATCCCTAGCGCCATCCAACATCGGACGATCTTGCATACGCTCTAACCGACTTCTCCATTCAGAAATCCGATTTTGAGCCTCATCGTATAACGCTCGTCCCGGCCCAATCCGACTAGCTTCATCAATAGCCGCTTGCAGAGAGACCGCATCCCCAATCAGCGCCCACTGTTGAGCCGAATCTAGGTAGGGACGGTCTTGCATCGTCTCAACTTGACGCTGCCATTGCCCGACCCGCTGTTGCGCCTCCGAATATAGCGCCCGTCCCCGTCCTACCCGGCTAGCTTCGGCGATCGCCGCTTGCAAAGAACCCAAATCGCCAGCGATCGCCAGCGCCTCCGCCCGGTTGAGATAAGGGCTATCCTCTAGCGTCTCAATTTGTCGCTGCCACTCATCAATACTATCTTGTGCCTCCTCATAGCGAGGATTGCTCACCGGAATTAACGACGCCTCCGCTACCGCATTGCTCAGAGCATCAATCGAACCGCCGCGAGCCAAAGTTTGCGCCTTTTCCAAATGGGCAATATCTTCAATTTCCCGCTGCCAGCGAGCAATTAACCGCTGCGCCTTACCATAAAGCGGACGCTTTACCGTCACTTTCTGCGCTCGAATAATCGCCGCTTCCAAACTCGCCACCTTGCCTTGCCAAGCATCCGCATAGGCCTCAGCCAGAATAATCAAATCTTGAGCTTCTTCAGCTAACTTAGCACTGGCGGGAATTCTCCGAGCAATATTAATCGCGGCTGAAGAGTTGCGCCGTTGTTCTAACTCCTCCTCTGCCAGCGCTAGCATTTGCCGACCGATCTTTCTCATCTCATCTTGGGCTTTCTTATAAACATAACTGTTCGGCCCAATCTTCTCGACGAGCGCGATCGCCTCTACTAAATTATCAACCCCTCCCTGTTCCACCAAACGCCGGGCCTGATAAAGCTTCTCGCCATCTTCTCGCGCCGTCTTAATTGCTTCCGTCAGCTCTTGATACTTCGTTGTCTCCCAGTAATTATTCCCAACCGACAATAAAAACGTTGCCGTGCGGAACGCCTTATTCCACTCTTCCTGGCGGAGAAAATCTTCAGCCTCGCGATAAAGTCCCTCAGCCTTTTTCCAAACCTCCTGCCAGCGATCGATTCGTTCCGTCACCAGCGACGCCGCCGAAGTCTGAGCCGGAACCTGACGGGCAATCGAAATGGCTTCCTGTAACTTACCCTGATGAAATACCTTATCCCCTAAATCCAAAATATCCGACGCCCATTGCTCAATTAACTGATTAATCTGAGGACGCAGGGGATGATCTTCAGGCAAAGCATTGACTAACTCAATCGCTTCAAGCAAATCTTTCACCGTCTGTTTATTAGCAGCCAACTCCGCGCAATACAGACGCAACGAAGCAGAAGCCGTCGGCCAGAAAATTGAAGGACAATTCGGTAACGCCGGAAGCCGCAAAAGCATTGCCAGCGCTAATCCCCCAACGCCACCCGGAAGCAGCACCGTTAAAATGACCCAAAATTGCCAGCGCGTCGGCTTCAGCCATCTCAAAAACTTCTCTTTTGGCGAAAGTTCCTCTCCAGAGATTGGCGTAGAGTCAGGAAGGGGTGCATCCAATGCCGAAGGCAGATTAGACCAAGCAGCGACACCGGAAGCAGGGGGTACAGAAGGGGATGGAACTTCAGTGCGGGGATGTTTCTCTCTAGGTCTTGGAGCCGGTGGCTTACGCACCGTCCGAGCCGGATCGACTGGACTGCGATTTTTCAGCGATCGCTTTGGCAGTTTTGGATCTTTCATCATCCCCATTCCTCACAACCCCCACACTAAAGGACGACAGCAACGGCTGGAGGTTTGCCATTACCTGTAACACGCTACGGTAGTTGCAATCCTACCGTTCTCTTTCGCGAAATGCCAACTCTCCCCCTTGCTAAAGCGCTATAGTTCGCGTTTTATTTACGATCCGGACTCTTCTCGTAAAGCTTCGATTAACTCCGCTAGCTCGTGGCTGCTGGCGCGGTAAACTTCTCCACAAAATTGACAGGTTGCCTCCGCACCATCATCTTTATCAATCATGTCTTGAAGTTCTGCTTCACCGAGCATTTTTAACGCCCCTAGCAGCCGATGAAACGAGCATTTGCAATCAAAGCGAACCATTTGAGTCTCTGGAAGAATATTTAACCCCATATCCCCTAAGAGTTGCTCGAAAATATCTGGCAAAGTTTTAGCTTGACGCAATAGCGGCGTAAATCCCGATAATGCACCCACGCGCGATTCTAATTTTTGGACTAGCTCTTCATCGGAAGCAGCCTTTGGCAACACTTGTAATAAGATACCACCGGCTGCTTGGACGCCATCGGCTCCTACAAATACACCCAGAACCAGCGCGGAGGGGGTTTGCTCTGAGGTGACAAGATAGTGGGTAATATCGTCGCCAATTCCCCGGAAACAAGTTCGACCGTGCTGGAGTAGGGGTAGCCATAGCCGATATCGCGAACGACATAGAGAAAGCCTTCTCGCCCAACTGCTCCTCCAACGTCAAGTTTTCCCAATTCGTTGGGCGGTAACTCAACTTGAGGTTCGTAGACATATCCCCGCACGGTTCCATCCAAACCCGCATCGACTAAAATACCTTGTAAAGGCCCATTGCCTTTGACGCGAATATTAATTCTAGATTCGGGTCGCTTCATACTGGAAGCCAGTAATAAACCGGCTGCCATTGTTCGACCTAAAGCCGCAGTCGCGACATAGGAAAGTTGGTGTCGATGTCGAGCTTCTTCGGTAAGTCTTGTGGTAATGACTCCTACAGCTCGAATCCCTCCCTCGGCGGCTGTAGCGCGAATGAGCTGATCTGCCATGAAAATCCTTACGTTTCTTAACAATTTGTCTTTCCCCTATTCTAGGCTAGTAACTCTTGAGCGTGCCGGGGAAGAAGGGAGTTAGGAATTGGGAGTTGGGGGTTGGGGAAGAAGAGATAGAAAAACTTGATAGCTATCAACTCAGCACTCTATTCCCCCCACCTCCCCACCCTCCTTGAGAGAGGATTCATTACACTAAGGAAAAAAACGATGCTAGGAAACTTTCAACAAAGCCATTTACGGATTGAAATCGATGCGTCTGAAGCCGCGATTCGCGAGAGTTTATTACACTCTAGTCAGTTGCGCCAGTGGTTGTGGCCGCAGCGGTTGTCGGCGGGTTTGCCAGAGCGTTTAGAAACTGGGTTGAATTTTACCAGTTGGGTTGGACCGATTGCGATCGCGCATCAAGTTGATGTGGCAGAACCCTATTGTTTGCGGTTGCTACTCAGTCAAGGGATTGATGGTTTTCACGAATGGATGTGGGGAGAAGGCTGGGTGCAATCTCGCATTGAAGGGATTACCGCTCTCCCGTTGAGTTTGGGACAAACCCTGAGTTTGCTGAGACTCAAACAACATTTAGCAAGCCGCCAACCCACCTAAGAGCGCTCCATTTGCTGCCATTCTTGGGGCGTGTTGCAATTAAGAAGCAGGGATAGGTCAACTTGGGGGATGGGTTGAACGTTCTGAGTAGAGAGCCAAGCTTGGAACGAACGTCCCCCTTGGGCAATAAATGCCTGAAGCGACGTTAAACAACGCTGGCGGTAGAACCCGCACAGGGGTTCCCATCCTTTGGGGTGTTGGGGTAAAAAAGCCAGGGTAGATTCTGGAAGCGTTTCTAAAAGCTGGCTCCACTGCTGGAACGGTTCTGGCTGCAATTGCGGTAAATCGCAAGCTAGGAGTAAAATCCACGGGGCTGTCACCTGGGTTAAACCTTGAGCAAAACCTACTAAAGGGCCGTGCGTTACGTCCTCTGAGTCAGTGACAACCTCTTGAATCAGTTGGCAGCTTGCCGGTAAGATCTCGCGATAGCGTTCTGGCCAAGGCGAAATTACCCAGACGGGGTTGGCACAAGATTGCGCGATTTGGCAGGTTCGCGTTAGTAGCGGTTTTCCTTCTAGGGGAAGTAAGGCTTTATCTCGACCCATACGCGAACTTTTACCGCCTGCCAGAATCAGGGCGCACAAATCGGGAGTGCGATCGCTCTTTTCCATCTCCAACCTCTCAAAGGGACTGCAATACCCCGAAACAGACGAGCAGGCGTGCGGCGATTTGCCGCACGCCCCTTAAACTCCCAAGCGCATCAAAGCATTCTTGACGGCGGGGGGTAACTGTCGCAAAATCTTACCCTTTTCGCGATCCATTGCCACCAGGGTAACTTGTGCGGTAACGTACAACTCCTGACGATCTGGCGAACAAATTTGATAATCCCAAACCAGCCGAACGCCTTCTAGAGTCATGCGCGTCCGCACGACCAGAGTCACTCCCATTGGTACGGAGCGATGATAGCGTAAGGACATTTCGACCACGGGCATATCGCATCCCAAGGCAACTAAATCGGCAAACTCTACCCCAATGGAATGCAAGCACTCGACTCGCGCTTCTTCCATCCAAGCAATATAGCTGCCGTGCCAGACAATTCCCCCATAATCCGTATGGTGGGGATGCGATCGCACAGGATACTCAAACCAACTAGAGTCATTAATCGCTGACTGGCGTGCAATTGCACCGCTCGGTGCTAAGTCCGGTTTCTGAGGCATTGCGTCTAACCCGTTACAAATTGTGCTAAAAGACTACATTTCTTCAAATCCTGGGTCATTACTCAGGATTATCCTAAATACGGGATAAAAACCTATAGACGAGTGATGAGACTAACCCATGATAAAGAAAATTCTGGTGACTGTTGCAGGTCGAGGTCTGTGTGAAGAGATGGTGAACATGCTGATGGAGATCCCATCGATTAAAAATGCCTCAGTAACGGTTCTGCATGTTGTTCCTTCTCAAATTAGCGCTCAGGATATGTCCGCAAAGCTCGAAGAGGGTGGAAAAATCCTGGCGGAAGCCGTCAAAGCGCTTAACCTCGATCCAAGTCAAATCAATGCTCGCCTCAAGCAAGGCGATCCGAAAGACCTGGTGCTGCAAATTGCTGAAGAAGAAGATTCTGACCTGATTGTGATGGGTTCTCGCGCTCTCGGTCGCTTAGAATCGATTTTGAAAAACTCGGTGAGTCAGTACGTCTTTCAACTCA
>JAAHGE010000145.1 GCA_010672635.1 Desertifilum sp. SIO1I2
AAGGAATTGCCCATGCGGAGGAACAGTCCGATGGGACGCTGTTGTGGGATGGTTTGCTCTTAGAGATTAGCGATCG
Source organism: Desertifilum sp. SIO1I2 (assembly GCA_010672635.1). GTDB lineage: Bacteria > Cyanobacteriota > Cyanobacteriia > Cyanobacteriales > Desertifilaceae > Desertifilum. The sequence continues at coordinate 77 of JAAHGE010000145.1, forward strand.
CAAAGCCGCAGAATTTGCCCTACAAGCCAGCGAAGCCAAATTTCGCCGTTTGGTCGAAGCCAATATCTTTGGCGTGGCGATTGGCAAGTTAAACGGTCAAGTCACCTATGCCAATGATGCCTTTTTACAAATGATTCGCTACAGCCAAGCAGACCTCTCAGCGAATGCAGTCCATTGGGAATCCCTCACCCCACCCGAACATTACCCCACGGATACCCAAATTATTAGAGAGTTGCGAGAGTCAGGCGTTTCTACCCCTTGTGAGAAAGAATATTTTCGTAAAGATGGCAGCCGGGTTCCGATTTTAGTGGGGGCGGCGTTACTGCAAGAACAGCCCTGCGATCGCTTATCTCCTGACGAGCAAGCCCTGATTGGCTTTTATCTCGATTTGAGCGATCGCAAACAGGTGGAACGGGCATTGCGAGAAAGCGAAGAACGCCTGCACCTGATCTTAGATGCCTCGGCGCTGGGGATGTGGTACTGCGATCTGCCCTTAAATGTCTTACTTTGCAATAAAACTTGCAAAGAACATTTGGGCTTACCTCCACAAGGAGAAGTCACCATCGATCTGTTCTACGCCTGCTTGCATCCAGACGACCGCGAAAGCACCCGTCAAGGGATAGAGAAAGCAATTGGCGATCGCACCCCCTACGATGCCGAATTTCGCACGCGCGGCCCAGACGGTCATCTGCGCTGGGTGCGAGTCAAGGGACAGATTTTTAACGATCCCACCAGCGGCAGACCCTACCGTTTTGATGGCATCACGATCGATATTACCGCCGCCAAACAAGCGGAAGCCGAACGCGAACTCCTGCTGGCTCGGCGCAGCCAATACGCCCTACAATTACACGGTCTCACGCACGCTTCAATGGTGATGAATGCCAGCCTCTCGGTAGAATCGGTGCTGCGTTCCATTACCGAACAAGCTAGAGCGATTATCGGGGCGCATCAAGCGATCGCCCGCGTCACGCTTAACGGCGAAACCTTAATTTCCTGTTCCCTCGCCGAACGCCATGCGGCTTGGCAGGGTGCAGAACACCACCTCGAACTGCTGCACCTGCAACCCGATGAACCGCTGAATCAATCGCTGCGAATGACTCAAGACGAACTGAGCGGCGATCCGAGGTGGCAAGCCCTCGCTCAACAGCAGTATTCTCTACCGATGCACGGCTGGTTAGCGGCTCCTTTACGCATTCAGGGCGATCGCCTGATTGGAAGCGTTCAGCTTTCTGAGAAGATTGAGGGCGAATTTAACGAAGAAGATGAGGCCATCGTCGTCCAACTGGCACAAATTGCTGCCGTTGCCATTGAAAATACGCGCCTTTACGAAGCCGAGCAACGGGCCAGAACCCATGCAGAAGAAGCCAACCGGATTAAGGATGAGTTTCTAGCCGTGCTATCCCACGAACTGCGAACGCCCCTCAACCCGATTTTGGGCTGGGTGAAGCTGCTTCGCACGCGCCAAATGGATGAGGCGAAAGTGGCTCGCGCCCTAGAAACTATCGAACGCAATGCTTCATTACAAGCCCAACTGATTGAAGACTTACTGGATGTCTCGCGGATCTTGCGCGGCAAAATTAATCTGGCAATTTGTTCTGTTAACCTACAAGCGGTTGTAGAGGCGGCTTTAGATATGGTGCGTTTGGCCGCTCAAGCCAAGGGAATTGAAATTGATACCCAATTTGTCTCTGGACTACCGACCATTTCTGGCGATCCCAACCGCCTGCAACAAGTGGTCTGTAATTTGCTTTCCAACGCGGTCAAATTTACACCCAATGGCGGGCGCGTCAGCGTGCAGTTGTGGGCGGATGGCAGTTTTGTCAAAATTCAAATTCAAGATAACGGAGCGGGCATTAATCCCCATTTCTTGCCCTATGTGTTTGACTACTTCCGCCAGCAAAATAGCAGCAGCAATCGCGCTTTTGGGGGTTTGGGTTTGGGGTTAGCCATTGTTCGCTATTTGGTGGAGTTGCATGGGGGAACGGCGATCGCCCAAAGTCCAGGAGAAGGGCAAGGGGCGATTTTTACGGTGGCTTTTCCTTTAATGCCCCCCAGCTCAAATGATTGGGCTGCGGAGAGGGTTGCGCCGGTTGAGTTGGCTAGCACTCCGGCGTTTTCGAGTTTGCAGGGGTTGCGGATTTTGGTCGTGGATGATGAAGTCGATACCCGCGAGTTGTTGATTTTTACCTTGGAGCAATATGGGGCGCAGGTGTTGGCGGTGGGTTCGGCGCAGGTAGCGATTAATTGTATTGCGTCGTCTGAATCTCAGTTTGACTTGCTGTTAAGCGATATTGGAATGCCGGAAATGGATGGATATCAACTGATTCATCAGGTGCGATCGCTACCGCCAGCCCAAGGAGGGAATATTTTGGCGATCGCGCTGACAGCCTATGCGGGTCATATTAATCGACAGCAGATTTTACAGGCGGGGTTCCAAGCCCATCTCGCTAAACCGATCGAACCGGCGGCTTTGGCGGTCGCGATCGTGAATTTGCTCGCCTCTCAACCCCAGTTAAACTAGGGACGGGTGGTAGCGATCGCTAGTTTTACCCCTTCAATCTCGCGCAAGCGATCCATCACTGCAACCACTCGCCCGTGATTGACGGATTCGTCGGCGTTCAGTACCACAGATACCTGATTATTCGCCACTAACCGCTCAACTTCTGTCACTAACCCATTTAACTCGATCGGTTGGCGATTTAAAGCTAATCTGCCTTGCGGATCGATGGTTACAATAATTTGTTGCTGGCGCTGGCTAACGCCAGTTGTGGCTTCGGGTAAGTTGACGGGTAGCCCTTCGCTGCGGGTTAAAAATAAGGTGGAAATTACAAAAAAGGCTAAAATCGCAAAAATCACATCAATCATCGGCACAATGTTGATGCTATAGGCGCTTTCTGGCTCGTCATCTTGAATTTTCATGGGTTACTCAGTTTTGTAAAAAGGGACATCCCCATATTGATAGCGCCGCCGATACAGCAACTCTAACTGACCGCCATATTCTTGAATTAAGGCAATTTGACGGCGATATAAACCGCGAAATGCATTCGCAAATAATAGCGTTGTCATCGCCACAATTAGTCCCGCCGCCGTTGAAATTAAGGCTTCGCTAATTCCCCCCGTGACGCCAGCGGTTTGCGTTCCGCCGACATCGCCTAAGCGTAGAGAAGCAAATGAGTTAATCAATCCTAAAATGGTTCCCAACAGACCGAGCAACGGCGCAATATTGATGATGGTTTCAAAGACGGTATTAAACCGTTTGAGTAAGGGTAACTCGGCTTGGGCGGCACTTTCTAGCGCTAGGCGGAATTCTTCGGGGGTGGGTCTTTCTAAGACTAAAGCGGCGAGAAAAATCCGCGCGATGGGTAGATCCCCGTTTTGATCGAGTTGGGTAAATGCAGCTTGCGGATCGCGGCGATAGAGTAACAAGACTTGACGGACAAAGCGGTCTTGTCGTCGTGCCACTTTGAACCAAAACAGAAATCGCTCTAAAATCAATGCCACTGCTAGGATTGAAAATCCTAACAATGGCCACATGACGATTCCGCCAAGGGAAAAGAGATTGCCAACAATCATGCACCACGCTCAAACGCGAACCCATCGATCTTAGGCGATTTTAACGGGTGCTTCCAGGGAAATGTTCAATTTGAGCATAACCGCTAAATAGCAGTTGTTTGCCCTGGGTTTCTAAGCGGTTGATTCGCAGGGTGACGCCATCGAGATCAAAGCGGTCGAGATCGACCATATTGTTTAAAATCTCGCTGAGGGCTTGGGTGAGGAGTTCGCTTTGAGAATGGGTCGCTTCGGGAATGAGATCGCCTCGAAACTGGCAATGGGTAAAGGCGATACGGCGGCGGCGTTCGACTTCTAGCGTACAGTTTAGGGCAATGGGGATGGGTTCGCTGTCTCCCAGGTCGGCTTTGGCGAGGAGTTGAATTTGGTTATGGGGTAGCAGTTCGACGTGAATGTCTTGAAAACTCAGCGGGCGATCGCTAATTGCAGGTAAGGATAGGTTGAGCAGTCGTTGGGTGACGAGGGGAGATTTGAAGGCTTCGTTAATTCCGGCTTCCGATAAGGTGACTTGGGCGACGGCTTGCGTCGGCTGTTTGAGGCGGAGTTGTCCGCTAAAGATGGCTCCCACGTCAAGGGCGACAGCATCAGTTTGAAAGGACATTTCTTCTACGTAGAAGTCTTTGCGAATCACAAGACCTCTACCGTTCATCTGAAAGCCATCAATGCTGCCTTGCAACAGTTTGCTAGAAGGATAGCAGCGGATCGCAATGTCTATCGCTTCACTGCGCGTGAACAGATGGCGAATGGATTGGCTGGCAACTTTGTTGAGCAGTTGCTCTCCCATATCGGTGCCATTGGGGGAATTGAAGATGCCAGTAATGCCAGTAAACATACGGCTTTTCAGTACGGTTTGCGATGCTTATTCGCTCCAAATGTAACAGATTGTAAAGATATCGACAACTTGACTCCCGGTAGAGGCGGAAGCAGGGCGATCGCGAAAACCGCAGATTCTCCCTTTTTTGCACATTTTTATGATATTGTCAACAGTCATTTTACCGAAAAGAAAACAGAAATTTTCTCTAAATTAAATCCCTTCAAACCGGAGCGATTAATCCCTGAAAAAGTAACGAATCTCAACTTACTGGCGCGAGATCTCTGTAATTTAAAAGCCTAATATTCTAACTGTTTGTAACAACCTGTATTAAGAATCGCTGCAAGCTGTTGAGTTACCTATTTGACTAGGGCAGTCTGATGAATAGGGAGGAATTTAGATTTCCGATTGGGCTTCCCTACTGCAACGGGTCGGTTTATTGTTCTACACTCTATGAATACTCTCAATCACACTATCGAAAACAACCTGATCGAAGCTGACGGTCGCTACCTCAGCACCCAAGAACTCCAACCTTTAGAGCAGTACATCCGGAGTTATAACGCTCGGCTAGAAGCCTATCAACAGATTCAACAGCATAGCGACAAAGCGGTCTTACAAGCACTGCGGAAATTCGCACTAGCGTATCCTGAAGTCATCCAAAAACACGGCCCGCGTTGCAAATACGATATGACAGAAGTTCTCCGCTATATTGCTTTGTCAATATTGCGAGATGACGAAATCTTTTTCAAAGAACAAATGATGTCTTGGCTAGACACCATTCTTTTAGCTCACAAGAGAAACAGTTCTTGCGCGACTGCTTACCAATATCTCAAAGAAGCCATTGACGCCAACCTCCCCTCTGCGAGCAGTAGCTTGGTGCTTCCCTACTTAGAAAGCGTCATGCTTTGTCTCAACTCTCACGCTTAATTGCCTCAAGTCCTGTGAAAGCGGGCACTTAGCCCGCTTCCGGCTCATTCCAACACTGCCAAGAGGAGAATTTCCTATGAAACCCATCACTGTTAGCCGTCGTTCTACGCTCGAAGAACGCCAAAATGCTCTCCGCCAGATCTACGCTCAAGTCTTAGAGCGTCAACCTTACGCTTACGAACGTAAAATTCTCCAAAAAGCCGAACAGGACTTTCTCAAAGATAAAATTGGCGTGCGTCGCTTCCTAAAGGAATTAGGACATTCAGAGGTCTACCACAACGCCTTTTATACCCATTGCTCAAATCTCAAGTTTCTCGAACTCTGCTTTAAGCATTTCCTAGGAAGAGCGCCCATTAACCAAGAAGAAGTCCAACTCTACTGCGATATTTTAATGCGAGCGGGCATTAATGCGCTGATTACGGCGCTTTTAGACTCCGAAGAATACCGGAAAGTCTTCGGCTGTTTTAGCGTCCCCCATGCTCGCCCATCTCAATACTATGCTTCCCCGAAAGCCTTCTTAGAAACCCATCTTCTCAACCACGAATATATCGGACAGCGGGGAGTTATCGTTCCCACGATCTACTGGCACCAATTGGGATTAAACTGCGATGCCGGTTTGTGCCATCATCCAGAAGTTGGCGAAGTTTTGCACCCGCCCATTTCTCCAGAAGGCGAACGGCTGCAAGAGCAGTTACAAGAGCTACTGAGGCTGTTTGAATCGAACCAAGCACAAGAAGCGATCGCCTCGCTTTCCCCTCAACAAAAGGCAGCGCTTCGCAAAGTCATTCGCGAGTAGGCCCGCTCAGAGCTTTGTCGCGCTCTTCTAGAAACCGATACGTTTGCAGAATGTTATAGAGGTTGGTGTCGGTTTCTAGCAAACAAGCATGACCGCTTTGGGGTAAAACAACTACTTCTGCATTCGGTAAGATCGATTGGAGGCGCGTCACTTCCCAAACCGAAGGCAGCAGGCGATCGGAAGCACCGGCAATCAGTAGGGTGGGTTGGGTAATTTTTTGCAGTTGAGTAGGGGTAATGTCAAAGTTTCGGAGCAAATCGATCCGCCAGACAGAAGTCCGTTGAGGAACAGAACTCATCGCATCCCACAAAGCCTGACGTTCGGGTTCTGCCAGTCGGTTCAAGATGGCGAGAAAGGGCATGAGGGCGATGGCAGAAAGACGATAGAAGACTTCGGGAAAGTATTGGCTAACAGAGGTTCCCCAGCGAATCCACGGCCGTTGGTTAAACGATGAGGCGGGATTGACTAAAATGAGACGGGCAACCAGGTTGCTAGGCAGGCTTTCAGGATGGGAATGCAGCCGAACCATGATTTTCTGGGCTAGACAAGCTCCAAAGGATTCGCCACACAAATAGACGGCGCGATCGCGGTTCTTTTGCAGTTCGACTTGAATGAGTTCGATGACTTGTTGGCTGAGGGTTTCCCAGTCGTTGAGATCGTCGGGGGGGATAGCCAAACAGCGAACATCAAAGGCTTGTTCGAGGCTGGAAGTTTGCGATCGCAACAGTTGCCCCGTTCCATCCATACCTGGTAAGAAAATGAATAAAGGCAGGTGAGGTTGGATTTGGCTAGGGGCCAACAGACAAGGGTGACTTTTAATTTCGGGCATGATTCGCATGTCTTGATTTAACAATAAAAGCCCTCAACAAGGCGAGCTATCTGCTAGTAGGGAGCGGCAGCCTGCAATAATTGGCTGATTTCGGCGTGGCAGTAATCGCTTAATTCGCTAACAACAGCTTTGGCTTGTTTGCCTTGATAGCGATCGCGATCGGGCTGCGTAATCCAGTAAGGACGCCCCATTAAAAGGTTAACGCGACGATAAAGAATCATGGGATGCCAGCCCGGTTGCTGAAATAGGGGTTCGGAGGGATCGAAGAGCGTCAGCAGGCGCAGGGGAACGGCGGAGTTGGTTTCTTCTTCGATGGAGGCGATCGCAACTGGTAAAACGGCGAGGTGGGGGACTTCAGTTCGTAGAGCTAAATGAGCAAATCCCCGATGAAATTGACCTAAATCGTAGGCTTGCGTCTTTTTCACCATTGGTTGCGCGCCTTCGGGAAAGATCCCGACGACTTGTTGCTGTTGTAGTAAGTGGGTGGCTTGCTCAAAAAAATGCTGTTGGCGGCGTTCGGGCGCAGCTAAGGGAAAACATCCCAGGTTCTCTACAAGCTGGCTGACGAGGGGCACCTGACCCATATAGTGGTGACACGCGAAACGAATCGGCTGCCGCAATGCTGACATGAGCAGAAAGGCATCCATAAAACTGCGGTGATTGCTGACGACGATGACAGAACCCGTTTGGGGAATGCGATCGCCGTGGTAAACAAAGGAGCGCGTCCCACCGATTGTCAATAGCGAGTCAGAAATGTGCAAGGGACTCTGAAAAGTCATAGGTTGAAGATAAAAAGTCGGTCAAACTTTGAACTCTACTCTCTCTATTTCTTAACATTCGTTAATATTTTACGCCCTGAGTCGCGAGATAGAAATTGAGGAAAATGGTATTGGCGATCGCGGGGAGAAATGCCATGAAAGCAGCAGTATCAGGCAGGTTTAGTCCAGTTGCTGCACCCCTAAAATGACGCCACCAGAGCAATCTTGAGTGAGGTTAGCGTTTGTCAAACGATATTCTCAATCTCTGGTAAAAGACATAGGTAAATCTTCTCAGGTATGATTGGTTATTAGTTTTTTAATTAGGTCGTTATCGAAATACTTATATGATTTCCCTCTCTCCAGAAGAACGCCCTTGGAAAGCAATAACTATCCGCGATTATCTAAAGGATTTATTAAATTTCCTAATTGTTTTGATAAGGAAAGCGAGTGCTTACATCGGTGGGCGATCGCCATTGTCTAGCTGTATCAGTCCTTTGCGGGGAAGACGAACTGACCGACTCAGGCAGGTTCGCGCACCACAAGCCTGGGTTTGGCTGCTTGCGAGGGGGCATTTTTTGCTAAGATATGTTGCGAAAACCTCTATTTTTGACAACCCATCGATTCGAGAAAGTCCTCTGCGATCTTTGAATGGATATCCCGGCAGTCAGGAAAAGCGGCGATTTTTAGGGGGAAATGGGCTAGTTATCCTGATGGCTGAATGGTTAGAACTCTGGGTCAAGCAATTGGGTTCGCGAAAGGAAAGGTTACAAGGGCTTGAGTTCCTGCCCGAACAATTGGAAGCCTGCTGGATTCGCTACGGTTTCGGGCCGCATGGAGAACGAGACTTAAAGACTTTAACTGAAAGTCTGGGCGATCGCCGTTCTCGAACTCAATTCACACCAACGGATTTTTGTCAAGTTCGCTTTTTAGTTCTGTTCGATCGGGCGATCGCGCGTAAAAATCAGTTAAAGCCAACTCATCAATCCCTAGGAGAAAAACATGGCAACATCCAGCCAGCCTCGATCGGAGAACCGAGCGCTGACAAAATAGTCCTCGAAATCCCAAAAAAATGGCAAAATACGGATTTTTTCAGGAATTTTATCCCATCTTTTCCTCTGTGCGTACCATAATTCCGCAACGCGACCAAATTCCAGCGCAGATTGTTAAGATATGTTACAAAGCCGTTTGATTGCCTTGACGAAAAGGGAATGCTATCCAATAAGACAGCATCCGATGAACCGATCTTTCACAATTTACGTCCGAGATTACTAATCCTAAGCGAGTCTTAAAAAACCATTTTTTAAAAAACGAGGTTAAAAAAATGATGTATAACCAACCAGAAAACAACTCCATATTCACCCCAGAACAGGTTTTAGAAAACCGGGGGCGCGTTGCCATCTTCATTGATGGTTCTAACCTTTTTTATGCAGCACTGCAACTGGGCATGGAGATTGACTACACCAAACTCCTGTGTCGGCTGACTGCCGGTTCTCGCCTGTTGCGTTCGTTTTTCTATACCGGAGTCGATCGCACCAACGAAAAACAGCAAGGATTTCTCCTGTGGATGCGACGTAACGGCTATCGCGTTATTTCCAAAGACCTCGTTCAACTTCCCGATGGCTCCAAGAAAGCAAATTTAGATGTCGAGATAGCAGTGGATATGATGGCTCTTGTCGGTTCCTACGATACCGCAGTCCTCGTCAGTGGAGATGGCGATTTAGCCTATGCGGTCGATGCAGTCAGTTA
>JAAHGE010000146.1 GCA_010672635.1 Desertifilum sp. SIO1I2
CTCGTTTCAGGTGAAGTGTGAGGCCCACGCTCAACGCGAGACGCATTGAGTTGCGCATCTTCAAGCACCTTCTTTGTCGCCTTGTATTCGTCCGTTTCGCGCCAAAAAATATAACCCAGCCCCGGCTGGCCCTCGCCTTGCGCCCACAAATTCCCTACCGCTAGCAATTGTTCTCCCCCGTTTCGCAAGCCCCAATACTTACCCAGGTGCTAGAACCATCCGCCCAATGCTCTTTTTTCCAAATTGGGGCATTATGCTTAAGCGTATCAATCGCATATTGACAGGCTGCAAACGCTTCTCCCCGATGGGGACAGCCGACTGCCACTAATACGCTAATTTCGCCAATCTTCAATTTACCCACCCGGTGATGAATGGCAACGCGATTGACATCCGGCCAGGTGGTGCGAATTTGGGTAGCGATTTGGCGAAACACCTCCAGCGCCATTGGCTCATAAGCTTGGTAGTCTAAGGCAACCACCGGTTTCCCGTCCGTTTGGTGGCGTACGGTTCCGCTCATCGCCACAATTGCCCCATTTGCCGGATCGTCTACTAAAGCGTAGATTTCGTCCAGGGAAAGGGGGGCGAAGGTAATGGCAAAACTATCTTGCGTTGATAAAGTTGCACTGAACACCAGTTTTAATCCTTTAGAGGAACGACCAGAGAACGATGGAGGAGTTTATCTGCTTGGCGGAAGCCCGGTCGTTTCACGATAGCGCGATCGCCCGGTTGAGCGCTACCTTCATTCAAAGTATGCCACTGCGGATCGTAAGCCACCTCATCGCCCACCTGGGCTAGCGGTTCTACCCCCCATTGTTGCATCAGCTTTTCGACAGGTTGCACCAAGCGCACCAGCGTCATCGGATCGGTTAAAGTCCCCTCTTTCACCTTCGCAACGGCTATCGGCCAATTTCTCAGCCAGGTTTCTAGGGTATCTAAACTCGCCTGCTGCAACTCCTGTAATATCTCCTGGCGCTGAACCTGAAGTTGCGCTTCTAAACGTTCGTAAGCTTGGCGCAATTCTCCCGAAGCCTCTCCCACACCCGCAAACGTTGCTAATAACTCGCTAACTGGGACTTGCAAAACGGGGGCTAGCTTCAAAAATACTTCTAGGCGCAAGCGTTGGACTTGGGCGCGTCGTAAATAAAGTAACTGGCGTTCGGAAACGCCAGAAACGCGACTTAAAGCTTTGAAGCTAGAAATCCCCACCCGTTGCATCAACTTTAATAACGAGTGGGTTGCATCCTGAGACTGGGCTTGAGACATTAGCCTTTGACTTTCTCTTTTTCGGGTGCGGCGGCGACTTCAGCGGCTTGGAGATGGGCTTCTAAGAACCACAGGCGCTTGTCAATGGCACGGGAAATTTCTGTGTACAAATCGGCGGTATCTTTATCTTCCCAGCGATCGCTCTTATCAATCGCTTCGCGGATGTGTTTCGCGTAGGGGGCGTAGCGATCGGCCAGAGCGGTGACATGACTCTTGCCATCGAGAATATCAAAGGGATATTCTGGCAGAATCGAGTCTTGGGCGGCAACTCTGGCTGTCCCTTTGGCTAACCCACCCAAGGCGGTTGCCCGTTCGGCTACCATATCCACAAACTCTTCAAGTTCGCCGGCCATTTCGTCAAACAGTTCGTGCAGTTGGTAAAAATCCATACCCTTGACGTTCCAGTGCGCTTGTTTCACCTGGGTTTTGAGGTCTAGGGTACTGGCTAGGGTTTCGTTGAGCAGTCCGACAACTTTCGCTCTTGTATTTTCAGGCAGGTCAATACGACTGGGGTAGAGCGTTTGCTTGTGATTATTATTCTTTCCCATAGAGATTCAGTCCTAATACAGTAGGTCTGTCTTCTATTCTCTAGGAAATACGAGAATTTGGCTGTATCGTTTTGCCAAGCAACCGGATACAGCCAAACCTCTGAATGGGGAACCCCCTGAAGAGGATTCCCCATGATGCTCAATTATTGCAACAAGCTTCTCAGCATCCAAGCGGTTTTTTCGTGAATCCGCATCCGTTCGACTAGCAAGTCGGCGGTGGATTCGTCGCGTGCATCTTCGGCGGCGGGGAACGCTTGGCGAACCGTTTTCACAACGGCTTCGTTGCCTTCAACCAACAAGCGGATCATGTCTTCGGCTTTGGGCACGCCAGGGGTTTCGGGAATGGAGGTCAAGCGGTTAAAATCGCTGTAGGTTGCGGGGGCGCTATATCCCAAGGCTCTGATCCGTTCTGCAATGTCGTCTACGGCAGTTGCGAGTTCGGTGTATTGTTCTTCAAACATCATATGTAGTGTTTGGAACATCGGCCCTGTAACGTTCCAGTGGAAGTTATGGGTTTTCAGATAAAGGGTGTAGGTGTCTGCTAAGACGCGAGATAACCCTTCTGAAATTTGCTGACGACTGTTTTCGTCAATTCCGATATCTACTTTTTGGACTTGATCTAGAGTTTGCATAGTTCCTCTCGTGTTTAGTTACTAAATCTGGGTTGGTTTCAGGGACGTTCCATGTTTTGTTGTATCGAATAACCTTCGCAACCTGAATCATCCTTGGGGCCTAAAGTTGGGTGAGTTAATCCCTTTGGGAGATTAGGCTAAATGCTTCTGTAAAACGGCGCGGGGGGCGCGACGAATGCGACAGCGGATGGTTTCTTTGCCCAGGCGTTGGTGGGCCTCGTAACGATGACAGCCAGAAAAGCCGTAATATTGACCCTCGACTTCTAGAACGTCAATGGGTTCGCGCAACCCTTCGGCTTGAATAGATTCCATGAGGGCCGCAACTTTTGTGGAGTCTGTTTGTCTAGGTAAGGGACGACGAATTTGGTTGAGGGGGATTTCTTCGACTCTGAGCATGGCAGTTATCGGATTGTGGCTTCACTTTCTTAATCATACTCATTATGACTTCGAGTTGCAAGTTAAATTTTCTCAAATCTACTCGCGGATTCCCCCGATTCAATTAAGCTATAGTGTTTGCGATTGGCAATCTTCATGAGACAACAGATGCAGCAAAATGGTAATCCCCTCCAACTGTTTTCTGACGTGACCCGTCAAACGCTCAAAACCTGGGCAGGTGCAGCATTGATCTCAGCGTGCTGGGTGGGCATGGCAGCGACAACCGCTTGGGGGCAAAGTAATGCGGATCGCTTGCTGAAGGTGGGCGTGGTGCAACGGTTTGGCGAAAAGCCAATGGATACGCTAACGCTGAAGGCGACGGGAGGCGATCGCTTAACAATCAATTACGCGACGGTAGACGGCCCGGCAACCCTAACAACCGATAGCATTAAGCTGCAAGTGGCCAATCGTCCTCTCCCCGTCCCTTTGGTAGACGAACGCGTGGTTTTAAGCACCCATCGCAGCTTTGAAAGTGCTGAGGCGAGCGCCTTGGAATGGCAAGCTAGAGGCATTGAAACAGAGATTGCCAATCCCGATCGCTGGCAAGTGTGGGCAAAGCGAGAGGTTTACAATACGCCTCTATTGCGGCGCTTGCTGCTGCAAAGTTTGCAAGCCCAGGGAGATACAACGACGCATATCCAAACCCGCGTTTTGCGGCAAATGCCCCAAGCCTACTGGGTTCTTAATGGCTACCGCTACAATCGGCATCAGCTAGAGGTGACGAGCGGGAATAATGCGATCCAGGTGCAGGAGGGCGATCGCGCTAACAATAGCCGCTTGTACGGGGGCAGATTGCGCTTGCAACTCAATGCCTACGGCAGTTATACGCTGGTTAACGATGTGCCGCTAGAGACGTATTTACGGGGGGTTGTACCGCACGAAATTGGGATTAGCGCCCCTCCAACGGCGATTGAGGCACAGGCGATTTTGGCGAGAACCTATGCACTGCGAAATCTGCGGCGGTTTACGATTGACAATTATGAGATTTGCGCGAGTACCGATTGTCAGGTTTATAAGGGGCTAACAGAAGTCTTCCCAGTTAGCGATCGCGCGATTGCTGCCACGCGCGGCGAAGTTTTGACCTATAACAACGAATTGGTGGATGCGCTCTATTCCTCTAACGCGGGTGGCGTAACGGCTCCATTTAATGATGTGTGGGATGGCCCGGAACGACCTTATTTAAGGGCGGTTGTGGATTCTGTCGCCAATTCCTGGGATTTATCGACTCGTCCTCTCCAGAACGAGCAAAATTTCCGCGCCTTTATGAATCTGAAAAAGGGATTTAATGAGGATGACTGGGAGTTATTCCGGTGGCGCGAAGAAGCAACCCTCCAGGAGATTGCTGAGTTTTTGCAAAAATTCTTGCAACGGCGCAATCACCCGATGGCGAATCTGAAAACGGTACAGCAAGTTCGGGTGATAGAGCGATCGCCGGCTGGACGCGTCCTGAAAATGGAAGTCCAAACGGATGTGGGGGTAGTTGAGGTGTTTAAAGATGACATCCGCAATGCTTTCTATCCGCCGATTAGCACGCTATTCTATCTCGATCCGGTCTACAATCCCGATAGAAGTTTGAAGGGCTATGCATTTGTGGGAGGCGGGTTTGGTCACGGGGTTGGCTTAAGTCAAAGCGGTTCCTATCGCTTAGGAAAATTGGGATGGTCTAGTCAACAAATTCTCAATTTCTACTTCCCCGGAACCCAAGTTCAACCGCTGAATGACTCCATTGTCTTTTGGCAAAATCCCTCTTCGGTAGCCAGCCAAGTAGCTCCTTAGAGGCTCGAATTTAGGGTTGTTAGTTAAACTGGAAAAAGGAGAGTGCATTTCACCCAGGTCAGGGGCGTGCATCTCTCCTTTGTAGGAATTTATAGCAATCCTCAAGGGCAAATTTTGGGTTGCTATAGATTTCCTCTTAGTAGAGGTTTTCTTCTTGGTGGGTCAGGATCGTGCAGTCGGAACGGGGATAAGCTACACAGGTGAGAACATATCCTTCGTTGATTTGATCGTCATCCAAGAAGGATTGATCGGATTGATCGATCGCGTCGTTTCCGCCTTCAGACACTTTACCTGCACAGGTAGAACAAGCACCTGCACGGCAAGAGTAGGGCAGATCCAGACCTTGTTCTTCCGCAGCGTCAAGAATGTAAGTATCTTCGTCAACCTCGATGGTCGTGTTCAGCCCTTCAGCCTCGTTGATCAGGGTGACTTTGTACGTTGCCATGTAGCAGTCCTCTCAATGGTCCAATCTTTGGTATAAGCTTACCTAATACAAATCAGCGGTCTATATCAGCTTATTTGTTTTGCTTTAGGTTTGCTTCATCTCTGATATTAGGGGAAAAAACTGAAATTTTTACACTTGTTTAAGCCAGAGAACGAACGGGATTTATTATAAATTTTCCTAATTTTATCTTGATTGCTTATATCTGTTGCGGAAAATCAAGGGGTTGTTCCCACCCCCCTCTTGAGCTAGTGGGGAATTCTCTCTCAGTGTTATAAAATTAAGAATTTAAATGCTGCAAACTGCTGGCGTACAAGTTTGGGCGATCGCGCTACGGTTGCTGCAAATTGTTGCAGATTTTTGGCTCTAGAAATCAAAATTTTTTCTGAATTATTCAAGAATTGAGCTAAATTTGATTTCATGAAATTGACTCACAAATGCTAATAATTCTCAATAGATAGCAAAGGAGAGTCGCTGTAGGATGAACAGAAAGGTTGTTAGGGAGCCAATATGCACCAACCGCTTCGCGTCGGAATTGTGGGGACGGGTTTTGCAGCAAAACTGCGATCGCAAGCCTTCAGAGACGATGAGCGATCGCAACTCTTCGCCATTGCAGGTCATACAGTAGAAAAGACCCAAGAACTTGCTCAAAGCCTTGACACACAAGCCGTTGAAAGCTGGCAAAATCTAGTTAAGCATCCCGAAATTGACCTAATTTGCATTTGCACCATCAACCGCGATCATGGCGAAATTACCCGCGCCGCGTTGAACCACAATAAGCACGTTATTGTCGAGTATCCCCTTTCTCTAGACGCCACAGAAGCCGCCGAACTCATCGACTTAGCCGCCGCGCGGGGAAAACTCTTGCATGTCGAACATATTGAACTCTTAGGAGGCGTGCATCAATCTTTAAAACAACATCTGTCTCAGATTGGCACCCCCGTTTATCTGCGCTACTCTACCATTAACCCGCAAAATCCGGCCCCGCAGCGATGGACGTACCATCAAGAGTTATTTGGTTTTCCCTTTGCAGCAGCGCTATCTCGGCTGCATCGCCTCACCGATGCGTTTGGTTCGATCAAAAGCGTCAACTGTCGCGAACGTTACTGGGGGGAACTACCGCGATTTACAGCGTGCCTGTGCGTGGGACAATTTCATTTAAATAGCGGCGCGATCGCAGAAGTCGCCTATGGGAAAGGCGAGGTCTTTTCGAGTTCCGTGCGCTTATTTGAAGTTTATGGCGATCGCGGTACCCTAATCTTTGATGGCGATACAGGAACCTTAGTTCAAGGCGAAACCACCACCCCCATTGAAGTTGGAGGTCGTCGGGGATTATTTGTCCAAGATACGCAACGGGTATTAGACTACCTCAGTGAAGGCACTCCACTTTATGTCACCCCGCAAGCCAGCTTATATAGTCTCAAAGTGGCTAATGCGGCACAAAAATCTGCCCAAATGGGTCAGACTATAACCGTAGTCTGAGTACGGAAGAGGATGGGGGGATGGGGAGGTAGGGAGATGGGGGGAAGTGAGTGCTGAGTATTCAGAAGAAGTCAACGGTGTTTATTAAAAAGACCTTCTTAAGTTTGCTGCTTGGATTGGGTAGTTTAAGCGTAGGTAATGCTGCGATTTCCGAAGGGATTCCTACGGAAAGCTACGCTAACGCTTCGCGAATCGCCTCCTCTGGTGGAGTTTGTGTGGCGAACTTATCGACAGAGATTAACGCCATTATCTCCCGACCGGAGTTTGCGCGATCGCGTTGGGGAATCTTAGTGAGTTCTTTGAATACTTCAGATACCCTCTACCGTCGCGACGCCGAAAAATACTTTATTCCCGCCTCCAACGTTAAACTCCTCACCACCGCCGCAGTTTTGCAGCGCCTCACCCCAAACTATCGCATCCGGACTGCTGTATATGGTAATGGCAGTCGCACTCAAATTACAGTCAGCGGACGCAGCGATCCAAGTTTCAGCGATACCCAACTGCAACAACTCGCGCAACAACTACAGCGACAGGGAATTCAGCAAGTTTCCCAACTCATCGGCGACGACTTTGCACCCCAAGAGGAAGCTGTTAACCCCACTTGGGACTGGGAAGACGTTCAAGCCGGTTACGGTGCGCCCATTAATCGGTTAATTTTAAATCAAAATGCGATTAGCTTTCGTTTAGTTCCCCAAGCATTAGGCGAACCCTTGCGCGTTGAATGGGAAGACCCTCAAGATAACGAAACTTGGCAAATTGAGAACCAGTCTGCAACCGTCGCCACCACAGAACGCGAGTTTATTCAGGTTGGACGCGATCGCAGCCAACCCATTTTACGGGTAAGGGGACAATTGCACGTTGGTTCCGACTCAGAAACCACCTCAATTGCTGTCACCGATCCGGCGAACCGCTTCTTAAGCCGCTTTCAGCAAATCTTACAAGCATCGGGGATAACCGTTCAACAAACCTCCCTAACCGCACAGTTCACTCCCTTGTCAACCCCCCCTCTCGCCTTTGTAGACTCGCCACCGCTATCTGAATTATTGATTGAAACGAATCGGTGGAGCAATAATGTTTATGCAGAAGCGTTAGTACGCCAACTGGGAGAAATCGATAGGAACGCATTAAGCCAGGTGGAAGCGGTGCTAACGCAACTAGGTGTCGATCCCAATAGCTACCAACTTGCAGATGCTTCCGGGTTATCGCGGCAAAATTTAGCCTCTCCCGAAGCCATTGTGCGATCGCTGCAATTGATGGCGCGATCGCCCTACGCTCAAGTTTACCGGAATTCTTTAGCCGTTGCAGCAGAAAGCGGCACCCTACGCAACCGTTTTCGCCAAACCCCAGTCGCCGGAAATCTGCAAGGAAAAACGGGTTCTCTAGGGGGTGTCATGGCATTATCGGGTTATTTAGAAATTCCCGATTTTGAACCCCTCGCCTTTAGCATTCTCAGCAATCACTCCATTCTCCCACAGGCAAATACTCGACAAGCCATTGATGAAATTGTTTTAGTTCTCAGTCGCCTGCGGCGTTGTTAACGGGACTTAAACCAAAATCGAAGACGAATAAATCTATTTCTATCTAGCTGTGGTAGGTTGGGTTGAGCCTTGCGAAACCCAACAGCAGCAAGGGTTGTGTTGGGTTTCGTACCTCAACCCAACCTACGCGACTATCTGTACAAACTTATCTCGTGAAGGTACATATTAAGCGCGATCGCTCTCATTATAGCACAACAAACGCTTCTGTATTTTTGAGTTAAAATAAAGCGTTTTATGCAGAATCACCATTATTTTGAGCAACTTCGTTTAGGCGAATTGCAACTTCGTAAACCGTACCCTGTTTTTTAATAATTAAAGCACTGCAAGCCTGGAGGAAATTGAGAAATTTATTTTTCACTCCTAGAGTGCCGCTTATTTCCTTGTAGGTTTTTCCGTACTGCTGATGAAACTCGCTACTTAACTTAGAAATACTAATGTATTGTCCTGGAGATTCTGCTGTAAGATTTGCCACAATTTTAATTAGGGCTTTCTCTAATTCTGCACGCGTTTTAATCTCTGGATGAACAATATTTTCGGGCGGGGGTTCAGGTAATGTCTGGGAATCTATAGATTTATCTGCTGATGATGATTTATCAAGAATAGAAGAAATTCGGGCTTTTTCCTGTTGCTCGATTGCGGCTCTTTGTTGAACTAAATTCATCACAGTTGACAATTGTACCAAGCGTTCTGTCAGAGATTGATGTTCGGATTGAATCAATTTTTCAATACTATGCATTAAATCAAGCGGAGAGGGAACTTCAACATTATACGTTGTTGAATAATAGCGAATTTCCCCAGTTTGGCGATTTTCAATTCTAAAATTATCATCTTCTCGGCGAACTCGATAAACGGTTAAACCTTGATTTTGCAGTTCGTTGCACAAATGATTTAGCAACCAATCAGAAGAACAGATAAATGCTTCTTTCACTTGAGGATAATGCAAGCGAATGGCAGAACCCATTGCTAGCATTTGAGCATCAGCACTATTTTTCCCTAGGGGAACGTGAATCATCTGATATCCCCGTTCGTATAACTCGCTATCACCTGCGGTGTTTTTCCAATTTGCAAAGGCAATTTTAACGTTAAGGGGATAAGGGGAAAGCTGCGCGAGAAAGGTTTCTAAATGAGGATCGAATTTAATATTCTCTGCATCGAGAAGGAGTAAGGAAAGTCCTTGAGGTTCTGGATGAGAGAAATGATTAGAACAGGAATGCGTATCTTTCCCCTTATCCCCTTAACGTTAAAATTGCCTTTGCAAATTGGAAAAACACCGCAGGTGATAGCGAGTTAA
>JAAHGE010000147.1 GCA_010672635.1 Desertifilum sp. SIO1I2
TCACCCAGGCACCGCGCACGCCCTGGAACCAGGCGGTACAGGCGAATGGGTTGTATGGAACGGCTCAAGATGTCACCGAACGGGTACAAATGGAGCTAGAGCTGCGTTCGACTCGCGATCGCCTGCACTTTTTGCTCACGGCGAGTCCTGCGATTATCTTTAGTTGCAAGCCCGATGGCGATTATGCGGCGACCTTTACCAGCGACAATATTAAGGACATTTTGGGCTACGATGCCCAATCCTTTTTAGCCGATTCTCGCTCTTGGAGAGATCGCCTCCATCCTGAAGATCGCGATCGCGTTTTGAGGGCAGTTCCTCAACTGTTGCAGCAAGAGCAATTCTCTCAAGAATATCGCCTGCAACACGCTGATGGCAGCTATCGCTGGCTGTTCCAACAAATGCGAGCGATCCGCGATGAGTTGGGCAATCCGATCGAAATTGTGGGTTATGCCATTGATATTACCCAGCGCAAACAAACCGAGCTAGAACTGCTCAAAAGTAGTAACTTGCGGGAAGCGATTTTTAATGAATCGACGGATGCGCTATTCTTGGTCGATCCAACCACATTATTAACGGTGGATTGCAACTCCCAAGCCATTGAGATGTTTGAAACTTCCAATCGTGAAGAATTGATTGGGATTGCAGGAGAAACCCTCCATAAGCATCCCTTTACCCCGGAACAGATGGACGATCTGCTAGTACAGATCGGGCGATACGGCTTTTGGAGTCAAGAATTTGAATATGTCACCAAAACTGGGCGCGTATTTTGGGGAAACTTTGCGGTTAAGCCAATTCATCTGGCGGAGGAAAACGTCATCAATTTGGTGCGGATAACCGATGTCACCAATCGCAAGCAAGGCGAAATTGAACTGCAACAGGCGAAAACCCAAGCTGAAGCGGCTAACCAAGCCAAAAGTGTCTTTTTGGCGAATATGAGTCACGAACTGCGAACTCCCCTAAACGCAATTTTAGGTTTTACTCAAGTGATGGCTCGCGATCGCTCTCTTAATGATAGACATCAGGAATCTCTGCAAATCATCCACCACAGCGGCGAACACCTGCTGAACTTGATTAGCGATATTTTAGACCTCTCGAAGATTGAAGCCGGACGAGTTGCCTTAGAAGAGAATAGCGTGAATGCGATCGCGCTCATCCAATCTTTGCGGGAGATGTTCTATCAACGCATCCAAGCACAAAGTCTCCAGTTTCACCTCGAAATTGCCCCCAATGTTCCTCCCTATCTGATTCTGGATGCCAAGAAACTCCGCCAAGTGTTGATTAATTTGTTGGGAAATGCCATTAAATTTACGTCCCAAGGTAGCATTACTCTGAAAGTTGACTGCGAACCTTCTGAGGAAGCGATCCGCAGTTTCCATCTCTCTTGTACGGTTGAAGATACTGGAATTGGCATCCCCGCCAGCGATCTAGAAACGATTTTTGAACCGTTTATTCAAGCGAGATCCCAAGACTCGGTGCATCCAGGAACAGGGTTAGGATTGACGATTAGCCGCAGCTTTATCCGCTTGATGGGGGGCGATATTACGGTGCGAAGTTCTCCAGGAGAAGGAAGCCAATTTAGCTTTTCTATTCCTGTGCGTCTAGCTGAACCCGTTGAGGAAGCGATCGCCACGCCCCTGCGTCGGGTAGTGGGTTTGGCTGCCAATCAACCCCAGTATCGCGTGCTTGTGGTCGATGATAATTGGGAAAATCGTCACTTGCTAGCTCAGGTTATGGCTCAAATTGGTTTGGAGGTATGCCACGCCAGTACGGGAGATGAGGCGGTTGCTTGGGCGCAGAGTTGGCACCCCCATCTAATTTGGATGGATATTCGGATGCCAGGAAAAGATGGGTATACGGCAACGCAAGAAATTCGGATGATGGATCTTGAGCCGATCCCGGTGATTATTGCCCTAACGGCGCAGGCTTCTTTGAGCGATCGCGATCGCGCTTTGAGTTCTGGATGTAATGATTATGTCAGCAAGCCGTTTCAACAGGAAATACTGTTTGCGAAGATGGCGGAATATTTGGCAATTGAATATCGTTATGAAGGGGAACCTGTGATTCAGGAGGTTTCTTTCGTTTCTGCTCTCCAACCGACTGACTTGCAGGTGATGTCTGCTGAATGGCGATCGCAACTCTACCAGGCGGCACTGCACTGCGATGATGAAGAAATATTGACGTTAGTTCAACAAGTTCCGGCTGAATATCAAGCGATGCGAGGGGCCTTGGAGAAGCTCGCGCGAGATTTTCAATTTAGACAGATTCAACAACTTCTCTCTACAAACTCAACAGAGACTCCAGAAGCGCCTTAATACGACCCCAAACATCCCTACTAAGGCATATCTGTGCGAAAATAAATTTATACAGTTTCTAGTCATTTAGACTTAGCGCTATCGCTTTAAAGATGCGAATTAAATCGTATCTATTGCTCTTAATCTTTGGCGTAACCGATTCTCTAATCGCGAACTTGCGATCGCTGTTGCAAGTTCGAGGGTCTAGATGCAAATCACTCAACCTTGCGCCACTTCCAGACGCGATCGCGAAGCACAGATCGCAAGTTCGCTTAATTGCACCGCCGCCGCTTAAGTTCAACTGAAGAATAAACCGTATGTCCTCTCCAAGTAGAGTGTCAACTGATACTAGTGTTTCCTAAATTCAAAAATGGGTTAAAAATGTGGATAGGGCGATTCAAGGATTGGGAAAGATGCTTTATATAGCGGTTTTCTATTCGGTGAGGGAGAACGCGGTTCCCCTAAACCCTCCTGAGTGAGGGGGACTTTCAAGAAAGTGGATCTCACGAATCTGAGAAACGCTTTCAAGATCGGCAGCCGTGTTTTCACGATTTGTTATTCGATCCAGCAAACTTTGTCAAGCTTGAATTGAGTTAACCGACGTGCATCTCATCTCCTAAACCTTCTATTAGCCAAGGTGGAAAATTCAACTACCCCCACCTGCTTAAGCGAGGCGGGGGATTGCTCGAAGTAAGGCGGGCAACGTAAGTGTTGAATAGACCAACGGGCGCGATCGCGACATACACTACCGAACACTTCTCCCATTCGGGCTAAATGTAAGACTGTTTACTCAGTCGGGCGTATCTCGGAGAATTTTGATGAATTGGCAGCAATTCATTAAATATGGCCTACCGTAATGTGACCTTGTGGAAATGTCAAAAGCCAATATCCTCGTTGTAGATGATTACCCAGATAACTTGAGGACGCTCTCTTTCATCTTAAGCGAACGAGGCTACCGCGTTAGAAAAGCAATTCATGGCGAAATGGCTTTAGAAACCATTCAGGCAGAACTCCCAGATTTAGTTCTATTGGATATTCGGATGCCTCAGATGGATGGGTATCAAGTTTGTGCAAAATTAAAAGCAGAAGATCGCACGCGCGATATTCCAATTATTTTCCTGAGTGCAATGAATGAAGCGGCTGATAAAGTCAAAGCTTTCGCGGTGGGCGGTGCAGACTACATTGCTAAACCTTTTCAAGAAGAAGAAGTTTTAGCCAGAATTCAGTATCAATTAACCATTCGCCAGCAACAACAAGCCATTAACGAACAAAATCGCCGCCTGCAACAGGAAATTCAAGAACGCTACTCTGCCCAAGCTGAAACCCAACTTTTGCTAACGGTTATTCAATCAGTAAGTCAAGCCTCAGACTTTCCCGAAGCCTTGCAAGCCGTTTTATGTGCAGTTCGCCAAGCCATTGGTTGGGATTATGGCGAAGCTTGGTCTGCCAGTCTCGAACGGGATGTTTTCTTGCTCAGTCAAACCTGTTACGATCGCAGCGATGCTCAGTTGCGACAGTTTCATCAAGCCAGCCTCGACCTGATTTTGCCCCTAGACGGAGGTTTACCAGGAGAAATTTGGAAATCTCACCAACCCCATTGGATTGAAGATATTTCCCAAACTTCGGAGTCAACCTTTTTACGTGCAGAAATTGCCGCAGAATGCGGTTTAAAGACAGCTTTTGGGGTGCCGATTGTCTCGGAAAACGAAGTTTTGACAATTCTCGTCTTCTTTAAGCGATCGCAAATGCCCCAAGACGCCAAACTCTTACAATTAATTAGCGCGATCGCCCTACAACTGGGTTTGCTGATGCGTCGCAAGCAAGCCGAAGATGCTTTGCGCCAACTCAATCAAGAATTGCAGCGCCTCGCCAATCTTGATGGTTTAACCCAAATTGCCAATCGTCGTTACTTCAACCACGTCTTTCAAGTCGAGTGGCAGCGCTTAAAACGAGAACAGCAGATTCTCTCTGTGATTTTGGCCGATGTCGATTACTTTAAACTCTATAACGATTATTACGGCCACCAAGCGGGGGATGAGTGCTTAAAACAAGTTGCCCATACCTTAGAAGCATCAGTTCGGCGTCCGGCTGACCTGGTTGCCCGCTATGGTGGAGAAGAATTTATTATTGTACTGCCGAATACGATCGGTGAAGGGGCCGTACAGGTTGCCAGGAAAATCCAAAGAGCGATCGCCAACCTTCAGATTTTGCATCAAAGATCCAACGTTAGCGATCTCGTTACCCTCAGCTTGGGAATCGCCAGCATTGTGCCTAGCGACGCTATCAGATCCGAACAATTAATCGCTACTGCCGATCGCGCCTTATACGAAGCCAAAGCCAACGGGCGCAATACCTTTTGCGTTTGCCAGCTTCAGGAATCGATCCTCGCCCCAACTCCCAATCCGCAACAATAACAAAAGCCAGAAAGCTTAAACTTTCTGCCTCCTTTGCCCTTGAATGAGACGATCTAGTTCGGGGGATCGAAGCGATTGGCGATCGCCGCCACCCCAATCATCGGTAAGCCAACCGCCGCACAAATCAACCATTGATTGAGGTTGAGAGGGGCGGTTGAGAACAACTGATTCATCAGACTCCACTGGCTAAACAGGAATTGCGAAACGATTGCAACCCCAACTCCCACAAAAATGGCCCGGACATCTTTTACCGATTTACGCTTCCCCGTGAGGTTAGAGACGATTGCTAACCCCAACTGGCTAATACTAATCAGATAAACGATCCGGCCGGCAACCAACGCTTGAATCGCCATCGTACGCGCTAGATCGATATCTCCAATGGTTCGCATCACCCATTCAAACATCCCAAAAATCACAACCCAGTTAAACAGGGAAATCAGGACGATCCGCTTCAGGAGGTTTTTAGAAAGTAAAGGGCTATTAGGATTGCGGGGCGGGCGCTGCATCACTCGGTCTACCTTGGGTTCAAACGCCAAAGGCAGGGTCATAGCAATCGAGTTAATCATATTCAACCACAACACTTGCAGCGACAGGATCGGTAAAGCGCGGGTCAGCATGACGCTGATTAGAATCGTCATCGACTCGCCCCCATTCACTGGCAGAATAAAGGCGATCGCCTTCAGCAAGTTTCGATAAACCGTGCGCCCCTCTTCCACCGCCGCTTCAATCGAGGCAAAGTTATCATCGGTGAGGATCATATCTGCGGCTTCTTTGGCCACCTCCGTTCCGGCTTTGCCCATCGCAATCCCAATATCGGCTTGTTTAAGGGCGGGTGCGTCATTGACTCCATCCCCTGTCATTGCCACAATCTCGCCTTTGGATTGCAGCGCTTCCACTAAGCGCAACTTCTGTTCTGGGGCAACGCGGGCAAAGACAGACGCATTCTCAACGGCTGTGGCAAAGTCTGCACTATCCATTTGGGTGAGTTCCTTTCCGGTATAGGCTAGGACTTCCCCGTTTTTGTTAAAACCCATGCGTTGGGCGATCGCGCGGGCTGTAATTGCATGATCTCCAGTAATCATCTTCACCTGAATTCCCGCCCCTTGACAGGCCTCAACGGCTGCGATCGCTTCAGCACGGGGCGGATCGATCATCCCTTGCAGACCGATAAAAATGAGGCCCGATTCAATATCAGTATGTTCTACGGCGTGTTGGGTTCCGCCCACAAGCTTTAGGGCAAACGCCAATACGCGCAACCCCTCGCTGGCCATTGCATCCACCTGTTGGGAAATCAATTGTGGATCGATGGGTTGCAGTTGACCCTGGGGATTGAGCATCTCACCGCAGCGTTGGACAATGGCTTCTACCGAACCTTTAAGGTAAATTGTCCGTTTCCCCGACTGGTTTTCTAACGCCGCCCCATCATTTAGGGTGGCCATGTACTGAAATTCTGATTCAAAGGGAATTGTATCTAAACGGGGTCTTTCGCGTTCGAGTTGCGCTTGGGTGAATCCAGCTTTGCGTCCAGCGGAAATTAAACCGCCTTCGGTCGGATCGCCGATGGTTCGCCAGCGTCCTTGGTGTTCTTCAATATGCGAGTCATTGCATAATAATCCCGCCATTAAGCATTGCCGCAAAGCCACAGATTCATCAAGGTTGACGGGGTTGCCCTCTCGTAGAATTTCCCCTTCCGGGATGTAACCCTCACCTGTTAAATCGTAGTGCTGCATTCCCGCATAAATGCGCTGCACGGTCATCTGATTTTCGGTAAGGGTACCGGTTTTATCAGAACAGATAACAGTGGCGCTGCCCAAGGTTTCCACGGCGGGTAAGTTGCGGACAATGGCGTGACGCCTTGCCATCCGGGAAACCCCAATGGCGAGGGTGACGGTGACGACGGCGGGCAAACCTTCGGGAATGGCACTCACCGCTAAGGCAACGGCGGCTTCAAACATTGTTACCCAGGATTGACCCTGCCCCAAGCCAACGGCAAAGGTAAAGCTGGCAACGCTGAGGATGATGTAAAGCAGGGTGCGGCTGAATTTGTCGAATTTTCGAGTTAAGGGAGTGGAAAGGCTGGTGCGTTCCTCCATTAACTGGGAAATTTTACCCGTTTCGGTGATACTGCCAATGGCGATGACTATGCCGCGCCCTTGCCCAAAGGTGACGAAGCTACCCGCGTAGGCCATGTTGGTGCGTTCGGCTAGGGGGGCATCGGCGTCTAGGAGGGAAAGGCTTTTCTCGACGGCGACGGATTCCCCAGTGAGGGCGGATTCGTTGATTTGCAGGTTTTTGGCACTCAACAGGCGCAAGTCTGCCGGGACTTTATCGCCGGAAGCGAGTAAAACAATGTCGCCGGGAACGAGTTCGGTAGAAGGAACTTGGACTTTTTGACCGTCGCGAATGGCGGTGCTATCGGTCTGAACGGAGGAGGCGAGGGCGGCGATCGCACTTTCGGCTTTAGACTCTTGAATGAAGCCAATGATGGCATTGATGACGGTGACGCCCCAGATGACCCCCGCACTCACCCATTCACCCAGAAAGGCTTTAACGGCCCCCGCAATTAGCAAAATATAGAGCAGTGGTTGGTGAAATTGCAGTAAGAAGCGGATAAGGGGGCTTTTAGGCGGTTTGCCTTTAAGTTCGTTGGGGCCGTACTGTTCTTGGCGCTGTCTGACTTGGGCTGTGCTTAAGCCGACTTCTGCGTCGCTGTCAAGCTGTTCGGCAACGGTTTGAGCGCCTAGTGAATGCCATTGTTGGGTCTGAAGTCGATCGATCGCTGTTGGTGTCATTGGATTAGCTCCCGCGTTTCCTCATATAGGAAAAGGCAAGCCTTTGCTAAGGAGGAAGAGAGAATAAACAAACTCAATTGTTAATTTTAAAGGTTGATTGTGACTCAAAAATGACAGGAAAATTGAGCTGAAGATTGGAGTCGTCCTTAGCTTTTTGGGTGCATTTTATTGTAAAAAATGACTAAAATAAAAAACAATTTTGTTGCTTAAGTCTGTTATAATTGATCTTATATTTTAAACGGATTTTGACTCTATTTTTGGCTAATTTTTATTAACTTTAGAAGCAGATAAGTCTTTTGGGAATACTCCCTAGGACAGGGATGGAAGCTGCAAGGCGATTGTCTGCTGAGTTACAAATTGTGTTTTTGGGAAAAATTCATCTTTTAAACGATCTGATAGCGGACTAAGCGTCTCACCTCAAAGAGCGTCAGGCCTAACTGTTGGGCGATCGCCTCCTCCAACGCTTCAATTTCAGTGAAGGAAAACTCAAACTCAAGGGTGTAGGTTGTTCCATTCTCGATCCAGGCAATCACGGTTGTAGAATTTTGAGATTGCCAAATTTTAGCGTGAATAAAAGTAACAGCCGTCTCCGCAGAGGTAGCATTCACTTGTAATCGATCGAGCGCGTCATAGGGACGGCTTAAAATATGTTCCGTCAGGATGCCACTGCCCAGCCAAAACAGCACCCCACAGGTAGGAATTCCCAACAATAACAACAACTTGAATATCGTTAAACTTTTCATGGATAATTCTGAAAGCGATCGCCAACCCTTGAGCGCTACAACTCTAAAGTTTTGTTTCTAACGCTGCCCCGATCGAGGTTGAGTTTTCGCTAAAATCTCACTGCTGGGAGAGGCATATAACCGCTAAACTCCCTAGAATAATTGCGGCACTCCCCTAAGTGGATAGGGAACTCCTCAAGCATTGGTAGGCATCGCACTGTATGAGAATTTTACTGGTCGAAGATAATCCAAAGCAATTAGAACCGCTACAAACCGCCTTAACCCAAGCTGGACATCTCGTAGACGGCATTCAAGATGGAGAAACCGCCCAATGGCTGCTCTCGCAAAAAGATTACGACCTGTTAATCCTAGACTGGATGTTACCAAAAGTGAGCGGCGTTGCCCTTTGCCAGCAATATCGTCAGTCGGGTAAAACCGCACCCGTTCTGATGCTAACGGCAAAAGATAACACCCTCGATAAAGTCACCAGTTTAGACGCCGGGGCTGATGATTACGTAGTCAAACCCGCTGACATTATTGAACTTTTAGCACGGGTACGCGCCTTGGGACGGCGATCGCCCCTGTGGACGGGCGATACTATACGCGTCGCCGATCTGCAACTCCACTTAACCACCCTCAAAGCCGAACGCGGTGCCAAAGATACCCAACTCGCCGTGCGCGAATTTCATCTTTTAGAGTATTTTCTGCGTCACCCCCAACAAATTCTCAGCCGCCCCCAACTCGAACAAGCCCTTTGGGAATGCGGTACCGAACCAGAAAGCAACGTTTTAACCACCTTAGTTCGTCGTTTGCGCCAGCGCTTGCAGCACATTGAGGCCGATGATTGGATTGAAACGATCTACGGGATGGGCTATCGCCTCGTCCCTAAAGTCTCCCAAAATTAGCGCCTTCGCAGCTTGGCTCTCCTACCCTGATATAGTATTGCCATCTTCCTCTTAAATTACCGGCAAGGATCGTTCAGCGTGTTTAGTCGCAGCCGTCGCAATCTAGCGAAGTGGTTTACTTTGGTGATGGGAAGCATCCTCCTTGCCTTTGCCAGCGTCGTCTACTACTTGGAAGTGGAAGGCGAACTCGAAGCCCTCGATCGCTTGCTCTACAATAAAACCCAAGTCATGGCAGCCAGCGTTAAAGCAGAGGCAAGCGGGGATGGCTA
>JAAHGE010000148.1 GCA_010672635.1 Desertifilum sp. SIO1I2
TGAAGATTTGGAGGCTTGGCGACAACAAACGACTCAAGCCTCCAAATCTTCGGGCTTTACTTTCCAATCTTGCAAACCGCCAAAAGCAAAAATCGGACAATCTAGGGGGGGTTCTGGTTGATAGCGATAGGTTTCTACCACAGAAAAATCAGCCCGCAGGGTTGGTAATAACAGTTGCATCAACTCCGCATTTTGCAATACCGCTTCCGGCGTGCCATTATAACGACGCAATTCTTGCAGCAATTGGGCATCCGGTAGAGCGTGTAGGGGCGGATCGAGATCCGGAAGTTGCGGGGCGCGATGACCCGATAGCAATAAGTATAGAGGAAGGCGATCGCCTTTTCGACGCAGCGAGTCCCCTAGGGATCGCTTCGCGAATCGCGCTAGCTCAAAACTCACCAACGCCCCCATACTATGCCCCAAAAATGCAAAGGGCTTCGTGCAATGGGGAAGCAGCGCCACAAACAGCGCTTCAATCAGGGGTTGTAACTGTGCAAACGGTGGCTCAAACAACCGCGCCCCCCTTCCGGGGAGTTCTACCGGGCAAACCTCCACCGCAGAGGGTAAAGCATCCGACCAATTGCGGAAGCTAGATGCGCCCCCTCCAGCATAATGAAAGCAA
The DNA here is from genome assembly GCA_010672635.1 of Desertifilum sp. SIO1I2. Taxonomy (GTDB): domain Bacteria; phylum Cyanobacteriota; class Cyanobacteriia; order Cyanobacteriales; family Desertifilaceae; genus Desertifilum. Next base: position 623 of record JAAHGE010000148.1, read on the forward strand.
AATAACCGTAACTTCGCCCTAGGATTCGGTTGGGGGTAGGTAATCCAAGATTTAGACTGAGAACTCACGTTAAGCTACTGATGAAACGGACAACCTTGAACAGCTTGATGATTGGGATCGATCAATTGGGTACGATTGCGCGTAAATTTATCTAATACATTAACCGCCGTACTTTTCTCGCAACGCAAGCTGCCAATTTCATCTCCCCCAAATTTCTGACAAACTGAGCGATGGGCTTCAGTTAGGCTGAAATAGGCTTGCACAAAACGTTGGTGCTGGGGTTGCAAAGTCGCCGGAAGCGTTTTAAAAACGGGGCGCAACTTTTTCCACAACTCTACCAAAGCCGCATGATCCCACGACATCAAACCGCTAAAGTCATTAGATTGGACGTTGGGAGGACTCATGCTAGGGCGAATTTGTTGGGCGTAAGCTTGGCGGCTGACTGTTCCCGCGAGGTACATTAACGCCCCAGAAGCCAGCATTAACTCGGTAGCGGTTTCTAGTTCTGTTTGGGCTTGCATCAAGTTCCCTAGGGATAAATAACGCTCAAACCGCCGCAAACTGACAATTAAGCCTTGGGTATTCACAAAAAATAGCCAGTGAAACCCTTGCCAAATTTGCTGGGGATCGAGAGTCGCGATCGCTATTTTTGCATCAACTTGAGTCATGACATTTTCTCTAAAGATAAGTTAAAAATGCGTGCGAGTAGGAACGCATGACTTTTCATCCCGGCTTTTAAACGTTCGGTTTGGGTTAAGTCAAAGGGTTCGCCATCGCACTGAAGTTTCAAAAAGATTTGATAGGTCATCAGCAGACTCCACACCATGCAACTAGGAGATTCTGAAGATTGGACATGGCTGACACTGAAATAGTTATCAAAGTCTGCCACCTCCCAAGGCTTCAGCGGCGTTTGCGTCGAGGGGATGGGTGCGGGTTGCAGGGTACCCACATCTAAACTCGCCAGTTCTCGATCGAGAGCAGCGAGGGCAACGCGATTCCCGCAGGGATCGCTTCGCGAATCGCAGTTTTGGTCTAGAATTTGTAAAAACTGTTGAAGGGTTTGACCGAGTTTGACCCGATCCGTTTCATTCAACGGTTGCTCGATGGGTAAGTCCCAAGGTGCTAGCAAGTAAAGTCGATTGGGAAAAGGATTTGGGGTCATGGGCGGGCAAAATGAAGTTGGGCGTTGGTTAGTTGATAGCCCTGTTGACCTATCAAAATGGGGGGAGTGAATTAACTCAACGGGAAAAATTCGGCTTCCTGCAAGTCGCGAATGCCATTTTTCATCGCTTGCAGAACGGCTTGAATATCCGCCTCGCTATGGGCAGTGGAAAAGAAGCCGCCGCCTTCTCCGCGCAGTAAAATACCTTGATGGAATAGGCTGTACCGCAATAGGTTTAGCCCTGCCATAAAGGGCATAATTTCTGATGGGGGCACATCGGGGAAAACTGGGCCGAAGAATGAGCCAGAATTGGCCATCCGCACGGGAAGCTGACAGGCTTCTAGGTGATGGTTGAGTTCGGTGACGTAGGCGGCGGTGCGCTGGTTGAGTTGCTCTTGTAGGGAGGGGCCTTGCTGTTTAAGATAGTGGAGGACGGCCCGTGCAGCAGCGATCGCTAAGGGGTGTTTGCAGTGGGTTCCCGCAAAGAAGGTTCTTTCGACCTGGGGAAAGGAATCATCGCCATAATCCCACATTCCCCCGTCAATGCGATCGAGATACTCTGCTTGACCCGCAATGACGCCGATTGGCATCCCGCCACCCACAACTTTACCATAGGTGGCGATATCAGCTTTGACGCCAAACCAAGCTTGCGCGCCGCCTAAATGCAGGCGAAACCCCGTTACCATCTCATCAAAAATTAAAACAATTCCCGTGGTTTGCGTCAGGGTTCTGAGTTCTTGGAGAAAGGCTTTGGGCTGCAAATTCGGGCGGCGGCTTTGGATGGGTTCGACTAAAACCGCTGCAATTTCGGCTTGATGGGTTTGAATGACTTCTAAAGATTGGGGGTTGCCATAATCTAAAACCAGGATATCCTGAACCAGACTGGGGGGAATGCCAGGGGCGAGGGGTTCTGCTTGGTTGTCTGCACCGGGTTTGATTAAGACGCTATCAAAATGACCGTGATAGGAACCAGAAAAAACTACTATTTTGGAGCGTTTTGTTGCTGCCCTTGCAAGGCGAATGGCACTCATAACGGCTTCGGTTCCGGTATTGCTAAAAGCAACCCGTTCCATGCCTGTTAATTCGCAAATTAATTCGGCAACTTCCCCTACTTGTTCGGCTTGCGGGCCGAGGGGAATTCCTTTTTCCAATTGTTGGGCGATCGCGTCTTTAATAAAGGGTGGATTGTGTCCTAACAGATTCGCCCCAAATCCCATCATAATATCGATGTATTCGTTATCATCGACATCCCAGACTCGCGAACCTTTAGCTTGTTTAGCAACAATTAAATAACAGAGTTCTTTGATTGGCATTTCAAACCAATCAGGAACGCGCGGATCGGCTAAGACTGCGCGATAATTCTGGGTCATTTTTTTGGAAATTTGAGTTCGCTGCGTATAGCGTGCGATGAAGTCTTGAAGATATTGTTGTCTTAAATCAGGGGTTGTCTTAGTAAGCATCTTTAAGGAATCCTGTCAAGTCAATTATGTTACTTTTGGGTCTGTTTGTGTTACTGCAAAACTTTATCTCTAACCCCTCACTCTAGAGTAAGGTGAGTTAGAAATTAGTTAAGCTTGTTTAGAATCGCGATAGGAAATTAAGGTTTCTTTTTCTTGCGTTTTGAACTGGGTTGTTTCTGAAAAAAGAAGGCTTGCAAGCCATAAAATAGGCATAGCGTTTTTCTGGAGACTTTGAGAGTTTTCCGGTAGGCTTATAAACTTGGACTTGCGTAAATCCTACAGCTTCTAGAGCAGCCTTTACCTCCTCCTGGGTATAGGGTTTCACGGAAAAGGTTAGATCCGAGCGCTGCCAATCTTTATCGACCCAATTTAATAAAATTGAAGGCTTGAGATAGCGGAGAACTGTGTTAAAAATAGAGCGTTTGAGTTGCTGCAATTGCGAATGAGTTTGAGCAGCAGAAGATGGGTTTTGAGGTTGGAACATGGTAATTGTAAACGTTCCCATTTTCTGGAGAGGATCGTAAGTTTCACCGACCATCCAAGCATAATCTTCTTTCAGTTCGCCATCATTCACCGGAATGTTACGATATCGCTTTTCTAAGCCTAAGTCAAATAGAAATAGTCCGTCAGGCTTCAGCGCATTAAACACATTCTGAAAGACTTGTTGAAGTTCTTCTAAACTCAAAATGTGATTTAATCCCGAATCCGTTGAAAGCACCGCATCAAATTGAGTTTCAAAGTGAAAATTACGGGCATCTTCTAAGACAAAGTTGACTTGCGGGGCATTCTCGCGGGCATAGTGCAACATTTTCTCCGAACCATCTAACCCCGTGACTTGATATCCTCGTTGGGTGAGTTGATGAGAAAGCTGTCCCGTACCGCAGCAGAGATCCAGAATTTTAGCCGATTTAGGAATAGCAGGAAACAGCACCTTTTCCAAACAAGGCATGAACCGTTGGTAGGCGAGTTGAGCTTCTGACTGATTATAAAGCCACGCCCAAGGATCGTAATCGGTATAGCGATTGATTGAAGACATTTGCAGATTTTTCCTAAGATTAAATAGAAGAGTTCAGAACAGAAGGCTGGGGTAAAAATTCCCGTTTGATGAGGTGCTTAAAGTAGGTTTCCCAGAGGCAATTGTCCAGGGGAATACAACGAATGAGGCTATGGGCTAACCCGGCTTGCACATTTTGACAATCAAACTGCAACGCGGGTGGGTTGGAAGCCGCAGTCTGAGGGGGAAATAGGGGAACGAGGGGATATAAAGCATGTTCTGGTTGGTGTTGGGCAATATGCAGCAATTTTGCCCGCCATTGTTCGTAGGGCAGAGATTGGATAGAATAGCCAAGCGATCGCAGTTGCTCAAATAGCACCCCAGACGAGACAGGCTGGGGATGGACTAGGTGAAAAACGCGGTTCTCCGTCGGGTGTTGCGAGAGATAAACAATCGCTTTGCTGGCATAATCGATAGGCAACACATCCAGCAGCATCTCGCCTTCAGGAACGCTTCCCAACTGCACGCAACCGATAATCAGGCGATAGAGGAAATCATTGACATTAAAGCAGCCCGTTTGACTGTCACCCACAATTCGCCCTAATCTATAGGTAAAGATGGGAAGACCGCGATCGCGCGCTTGCTGCATTAAGCCTTCTGCCACCCACTTACTTTGGTTGTAACCGCCCAGGGGGGCAGGAAAATCTGCCAAGCTATCCGTTTCTCGAATGACTTGCACGCCAGACGCTTGAGTCGGTGAGAAGACGCTAGTTGCAGAGAGGAAATGGACGGGTTTGGCTTGTCCTTGACAGGCGAACCGCAACACCTCCTGAGTCCCTAACACATTCGTCGGCTTCAGCAGCGTGTAGGGATAAGCATGATGCACCCACGCGCCCCCGTGATAGATAACCTGAATGCGATCGCCCATTGCGCTAAACTCAGATTCAGATAACCCAAAACGCGGTTTCGCCAAATCCCCCACCACTGGGATAATGCGAGTTTTAAAGCCTTCGTGCCAAATCTGATAAGACTCCAGCGTCGCCTGTAGCTGGCGTTGCGCCGCGTCCGCCGTCTCAGCCCGTACCAAACAATAGATTTTGGCACCCGTTTGCTGCAACAGTTCAGCCAGCAAGAACGCCCCAACAAACCCCGTCGCCCCTGTCAGGAAAATCCCTTGGGGATTCTGCCAATCAGCTACAGTCTGAGGAGGGATAATACGAGGGTCGAGAACCGCTTCCGCCTGGAGAAACGCCAAGAGATTATCTAACTTAGCGGGAGATTTTCCAGACAAGCGCTGGGCTAACCCCGCCACCGTGGGCGCTTCAAACAAATCCAACACCGCCAACTCCACCGCAAAGCGCTGTAACAGACGGGAAATTAACTGAGTTGCCAGTAATGAATGACCCCCCAATTCAAAAAAGTCATCATTAACCCCCACCCGTTCCACCTTGAGAACCTCCGCGAATATCTCCGCTAGCTGCATTTCAACAGGCGTGCGCGGGGCAACAAACGCTCCCGCCAACTCCGGGCGGGTAAAATCAGGCGAGGGTAACGCTTGACGGTCTACCTTACCATTGGGATTGAGGGGCAAAGCCTCCAGTTGGATAAACACTGTAGGAACCATATACTTCGGTAACTTTGCCTCTAACTCCCGGCGCAAGTCGCCCTTCGTCAGATTTCGACCCGGTTCCGCCACCCAATAAGCACAACAACGCTTATCTCCCGGTTGCGCCTCTCGCACCACCACCGCACAGTCGCGGATATCGGGATGTTGCAGCATCAGGGCTTCAATTTCCCCCAGTTCAATCCGAAAACCGCGTATTTTCACTTGATTATCTAAGCGACCGAGCAGTTTAATCTGCCCATCTCGGCGATAGTAGGCTAAGTCCCCCGTCTTGTAGAGGCGGCTTTGCTGGCTAAAGGGATTGGCAATAAAGGCTTCTGCGGTTTTTTCCGGGCGGTTGAGATAGCCGCGTGCCAAACCAACGCCCCCAATGTACAACTCCCCAGGAACGCCCACTGGGACGGGTTGCAGATAGCGGTCGAGAATATACAATTGCTTATTCGCCGCCGGACGCAGAGTATCGCCGTAGGGAACCATACTGGCGTTGACGGTGGTTTCGGTGGGGCCGTAGGCGTTAATAAACAGGCGTCCTTTTGACCATTGGGCAATGAGTTCCGCCGTTGGGGCCTCGCCACCGACGAGTACCATTTCCAAGGCGGGGAAGTCATCGGGGGAGAGAACCGCCAGGGCGGAGGGGGTGAGGGTAATATGGGTAATGGCCTGTTCGCGCAGCAGCTTGGTTAAGGCAGGTCCCGGCGAGAGTTCCGCTGGCGTGGCGAGGTGGAGGGCCGCGCCGCATCCCAAACTCATCACAAATTCTGGGATAGAGGCATCGAAGCCAAAGGAGAAGAATTGCAAAACCCGGCTGTGGGGTTTAACTTGGCAGGTGCGAATCTTATCGGCTGTTAAGTTACCTAGACCTTCGTGGGTGACGAGAACGCCTTTGGGGGTGCCTGTGGAACCGGAGGTATAGATGAGATAGGCTAAGTTTTCTGGAGTGATGCGGGTTTCGGGGTTGCAGTCCTCTGCTTGGGCAAGGGTTGGCCAGTCGGTATCGAGACAGATAAGTTGGGCAGAGTGGGCCGGAAGCTGCGAGACTAGGGACTCGGTAGTCAGCAGCAGGGGGACTTGGGAGTCCGACAGCATGAAGGCGAGACGGTCTGCGGGATAGGCAGGGTCGAGGGGAAGGTAAGCACCCCCCGCTTTGAGAACGCCTAATAGAGCTATTATCATTGAGAGCGATCGCTCTATGCAAATCCCAACTCGGACTTCCGGCTGGACGCCCTGTTTTTGCAGGTAATGGGCCAGTTGGTTCGCCCGTTGATTCAATTCCCGATAGGTGAGGCGCTGATGTTGAAAAACGACCGCAATGGCGTCTGGGGTGCGTTCGACTTGGGCTTCAAACAGTTGGTGAAAGCTTTCCTCTGGGTAGGGCGTTTGGGTTTGATTCCAGTCCACCAGAATTTGCTGCTGTTCGCCGGGGGTGAGTAGGGGTAACTGGGATAGGGGCTGTTGCGGGTTGGTCAGAATACCCGCTAGTAGGGTTTGGAAATGTCCCACCATCCGGGCAATGGTATCGGCTTCAAACAGGTCGGTATTGTACTCAAAGACCCCCAATAGGTCTTCGGTTTCGTAGAAATCTAAGCTTAAATCGAGTTTGGCGGTGGGGTTTTCGGGTTCTAGGAATTCTAGGTTTAAGCCGGGAAGTTGCAAGTCAAGTTTTGAGGCATCTTCCAGCATAAACTTAACTTGGAAGAGGGGGCTATAACTGAGATCGCGATCGCTTTGCAATTCCTCCACTAACTTTTCAAAGGGTAAATCTTGGCGGTCGTAAGCCTCCCAAGTTACCTGGCGCAAGCGCTGGAGGAGTTCTAAAAAGGTGGGATTTCCCGATAAGTCGGTTCGCAACACTAAGGTATTGACAAAGAAGCCAATCAACCCCTCAATTTCCGTGCGATTGCGGTTGGCGATGGGCGAACCCACTAAGATATCCTCTTGGGCGCTATAGCGATGCAGCAGGACTTTGAAGACGGCCAACAGCGTCATAAATAACGTCGCCCCTTGCTGCTGGCTGAGGGCTTTGAGGGCGGCTGTTTGTTGGGAGTCGATGGAAAATAACTGTCTGGCCCCTCGGAAGGTCTGAATGCGCGGCCTGGGGCGGTCTGTGGGTAACTGAAGAACGGGTAACGCGCCGCCGAGTTGTTTTTTCCAGTAGGCTAACTGAGTCTGTAAAACCTCGCCCTGAAGCCATTGGCGCTGCCACAGGGCAAAGTCAGCGTACTGAATGGGGAGGGGTGCGAGGGCGGGTGGCTTCCCGGTTAAAAAGGCTGCATAGCCCCTGCTGAGTTCTTTGACCAGAATTCCAATCGACCAAGCATCGGCGATAATGTGGTGCAGCGTTAAGACCAGGATATGTTCGGTTGCTTGCAGGCGAATCAGTTCCGCCCGGAAGAGGGGGCCTTGCTGTAAGTTAAAGGGTTTTTGGGTGGTTTGGTTAATCCATTCCAGGGCTTTGTCGGGGGGGAAATCCAAAAGCGGTAAGCGAGTCTCAACATCAGGGTGAATCACCTGTACGGGTTGACCCTCCGCTGTCGTTAAGGTGGTACGTAGGGTTTCGTGACGTTGCGCGATCGCTCTGATACTCTGTTCTAAAGCTTCAACGTGCAATTCCCCTTGCATCCGAATCGCTGCGGACATATTGTAGACAGGGCTGTTCGGTTCCAATTGGTCGAGAAACCACAGGCGCTGCTGGGCAAAAGATAGGGGTAGATTTTCCGGACGTGCGGCGGGGAGAAGCGGTGCAGAGACGGGCCGAGTTTGCTGCAATACTGCCATAATTTCGGCTTTGCGATCGCGAATTTCTGCACTTAGCGCTTCAGTTAACACCTCCTCTGGGCCATTACAGCGCAAGCGGCTATCTTCTACCCAAAGCTGGATATCGAGATCGTACAACTCTTGTAAAAACCGATCGATTGTCTTCATAACTCAATGTCCTTACGACCTGCACGGCCCGCTAAACTGGGAGCAACCTGTCGTTGGGCTAAACGCAAGGTTTCTAAACGTTCGGCGAACCCTGCAATGGTGGGTTTTTCAAACAGGGCGCGTAGGGGAACTTCTAGCTGAAAGTGGGTTCGCACGCGGGAAATGACTTGCGTTGCGAGTAGCGAGTGACCGCCAAGTGCGAAGAAGTTATCGGTAATCCCCACCCGTTCTTGCCCTAAAACCTCTGCAAATAAGCCAGCAAGCCAGGTTTCTGTCGGGTTGCGAGGGGGGATAAAGGTTTCCTGCACAGGTGTTATATCAGGCACCGGAAGGGCGCTACGGTCTAGTTTGCCATTGGGAGTCAGGGGCAATTCTGCTAAGGGGACAAACACCGCCGGAATCATATAATTGGGAAGGGTTTGTTGGAGAAATTGCTGCAATTGTTCAACGTTCAAATTCGCCTGGGGGGAAAGCACAAGATAAGCCGCGAGATAATCGCGAATGACCGTAACTGTGCAAGCGAGAATATCAGGATGCTGAAGTAAAGTCGCCTCAATTTCGCCAACAAACCA
>JAAHGE010000149.1 GCA_010672635.1 Desertifilum sp. SIO1I2
GCGCCCCCCGAAATCTACACTCTTCCCCTCCCCGACGCTTTTCCTTTTTGGTTGGCTCCCGACAAATCGGCCCCGGTTAAATTCGCCCGCCGTAAATTGGCCTCCATTAACTCAGCAAATTGAAGCTTGGCACCGGGAAGTTTTGCCCGTTCTAAATTCACTTGGTCTAACTTGGCCTGTTGTAAGTCGCTATTGCTGAGATCCGCCTCTTGCAATACCGCCCAGTTGAGATCGGCTTCTTGGAGGTTTGCCAGCCGCAAATCGACCTTACTCAAATTCGCACCGCTCAAATTAGCGCGATCGAGCTGTACATTGGATAACACTGCACTCCGCAGATCGGCTCGACGCAAACAAGCGCCCGTTAACTGAGCCTGATTTAACGAAGCCCAGCTTAAATTGGCCCCTGTTAAGTCGGCCCCGGTGAGGTTAATCTCTCGTAAGTTGGCACCGCTGAGATTGACACCGCTTAAATTAACGTGGGCAAAGTCTCGCTCTCCTTGTTGGTAGCGATCCAGAAGCTCCTGTTTTTCCATGCATGACAATCCTTATGAAGGAGTTCTGAAATCAAATGAACCTCTCCTTAGTCTATCGGCTTCAAACCCACTTCAGTTAACCAGGGTTTGACCCCCCAAGCGGGATTTTGTGGCTGCCATTTCCCGATTTTATCCCGGCAAAGCTGAGGGGTTTAGGGCAACCATCGAGGGCGAACGCCTCGAAACGGTAACTCTTCCGGTTGGAGGAGAATTTGCAAGCCCGGTGTTTGCTCAGAAGCATCGGTGAGGGCTAATAACCAGAGGCGGCTGGAGACGATGGTTTGACCCGTGCTGGTGGTGGGGCCGACAGTTTGGGCTTGAGGTTCGCCAGTTACGGCTTGATCGAACAAAAGGGCTATCCCATCCGGAGAAAGGCTAAGTTGAGCATCGCGCTGATCGGGAAGGGCAACCAGAGGTGTTTCTATCCCAGTTTGCAGGTCAATGGCGGCAAGATAGGGAACTTCTTGATAAACTTCCCCCTCCAACAGTTGGCTGAGAAGACAGTATAGTTGTGCTTTGTTGGGGCTGAACTGGCAGTTAAAGATCGAACCCGTGGTTTTGAGGAGTTCTTTTTGGGTGCCTTGGTTGGTGACGAGATAGAGCGATCGCGTATAGTCGGGATTAAATTTTACCATTGTGGCGGCGGTGCCATCGTTAGAAAAACTGAGTACCATGCCAAATCTCGGTAAAAAGTCGAGGGGTTCGGCTTGGGGTTGGATCGGTAAGATCGCCACCCCTTCCCCTTGGGCGATCGCGATCGCGCGACTATCTGGGGTCATCACGAAGTCTCCCCCCGGTTGATTTTCCAGAGGTTTGGCGGGTTTCCCCGGTTGCAGAATCCATAACCCAGAGTCGCCGGGGTTGCGGCGGTTAATCCGATGCACTACCAGGGTTTGACTATCGGGGGTGAGGTCAAATTTCAGGTTTTGATACCCTTTATTGTCCAGTAGGAGATCGACTTTACCGGGGGCGCTGGGTTGGCCTGAAACGGTGGTTAACCCGGTGGTGACGGTATAAATTTGTTGTTCGAGAATTTGCCCTTGGGCGGCTTCAGCGCGGGTGGTAGCGGCAAAGAGGATGCGCTCGCGATTTTGATAGGGTTTAAAGTCCATCACCACTAAATTAGAGGGGGTGAGGAAGGTTTTTTCCTGTTGAGTGAGGTTATAGAGAATTAAGCGTCCGGCCTCTTCCCCTTGGGTACCAATAAAAGCAAACACGCGATCGCGGGTGATAAACTCGCCCCGGTAGGGTCTGAGGGTGATGCCGGAACGATGGGGATTTTCGGCACTAAAGCGGTCTTGGGCATTGCTTAAGGAGACTTGAAAGCGATTGCCATAGGGTGCGGGTTCGTTTAAGGTATACGCCATGCGTTGACCCGCCCAACTGATCCGTCCGGGCAGAGGGGGTTCAATTTTCAGGTTGTTTTCCACGCTTTGGCGCTCCATTGGACGGCTAAAGCGGAGAATAAAAGCCGTATCCTGGGCGCTAATGACTCGATTTTGCCAGCTAAATTCGCGGATGTGAGGGGAGGTGTTACTCCCAAACAGGACGAGTAAGCCAATGACCGCGCTGAGGATACCCATGAGGGCGATCGCCACTCGATCCAGGGGTTGGGAGAATTTAGGGAAATACTTCTTTAGCTGGGAATGAATCATGCCGAATCGGGAATTAGTAGTGATAGGGGTTGGCGGGAACGGGAATTTCTTCGATCGAACTCGGTTGAATGGTAAGCTGGCGCTTGCCGCCAAATTCTTCGGTCATCATTTCGCCTTGAACGGCTAGCCAAGTATCTTGGGGATAGCGATCGCGGCTGGTTTCGAGTTTGACGGGTAAACCCACGGGGTAAACATCGGCCGCACAACAGGTCATCACAAACCGAGTAATGGTGAAATAGTTATCCGGTAAGGCGGGTGAGTGGACGACGAACCCTTCCACGTTGACCTTTTGGCCGCTATAGGCGTCGGGTTCGGGGTAAACATTTAGCGTCCTCACCCAGTCGATAATGGTTTTTTCTTCAGGACGGGTGACTTGACCAAAGGATTGCGGTTGCGACTGGGTAATGGGTAAAAAGTCGTTGACGCCCCGTTGCAGGGCGGTTGCGGAAACAAAAACGGTGGGTTCGATAATCAGGCCTAAAACCGCTGTAAAAATTAAAATACAGCTTCCTAGACCGGGGGGAAAGAAATTTAAGTGTTCTGCTTGGGGACGCCGATCGCGGGAGTTCTGGCGCGCAGGTTTTTTCAAGAGTTCTGCGGCTTTCACCAGGGCGATCGCGCTGAGGGCTAGGCCTGCAAAAATCGTCAGCCAGTGATAAGCCGGATGAATCAGCAGATGCAGTTGACCCCCCAACCAGAGTTTTAGGAGAACCAACCCCCAAAGGGCGATCGCGCAGACATCTAACCAGGGATTTCTCAGGTTTAATCGTTCTAAATCCAGCATGGCTTGCACTGAAAGACTAGTTGAACATTTGATAGCTAAACGTCAAGATGAAGACTAATTGGGCCGCCAAACCAAACAGATAGATAATTGCCCTGCCCTTGAAAATAGAGAGCATTAACCCGATGGCTTTGAGGTCAATCATCGGGCCAAAGACCAGAAATGCCAATAAGGACCCAGTGGTGAAGGTTGAGGCAAAAGATAAAGCAAAAAATGAGTCTACGGTCGAACAAATGGAGACCACTGCTGCCAGCGCCATCATCGCCACAATTGAACTAATCGGGCCGGTTCCGACGGATAAGATGATTTCGCGGGGAACGCCGACTTGAATAGCGGCCGCGATCGCGCTTCCTAAAATTAGCACCCCCCCTAACTCGCGCAATTCTTGCACGCAGTTGGCTAACAGCAAGTTAAGGCGGTCTTGAAAGGATAATTTTTCGCTAGAAGTCGTCAACATTTGCGTTTGCAAGTCCATTGCATCGACGCGCTGACCTGCCGCATCGCCTAACCAAAATGTCCCGGAACGCAATAAGGGAGAGGTGGCGCTAGCCATTGCAGATTGCGGTTGGGGAACGCAACGGGCGACGACGGGTTGCAACAGCGGGCGCAAGTCGGCTTGGGCGCTAAACGTCCAGGCGAGAAGGGTCGCAATGGTCAGCGAAAAGACAACGCGCAGAACCACAATTTCGGGTTGATCGCGAAAGGCCGTCCACGTAGACCAAATGACGATAGGATTGATGGTTGGAGCCGCTAATAAAAATCCAATGGCAACCGAGGGGGGAAATCCTTGGATCAAGAAGCGTCGAGCGACGGGAACGTTACCGCATTCGCACACCGGAAATAAAAAGCCAAATGTACTTCCGGCTAAGGCTCCGAGCAGGGGATTTTTGGGAATCAGCCGAATCAGTCTGGCTTCATCTACAAATAACAGTAAAGCGCTAGACAGTAAGACCCCAAGTAAGAGAAACGGTAGCGCTTCCACCAGCAAACTGAGAAAGATTGTAAAAGCACTCTGGAGTTGAGTCATGAGCAGCGTGCGTAATGAGCGAACAGGGCAGCAACAGCTAAGTGCGAGGGTTGATTGGGCAATGACAATCGCGGGAGCGATCGCTTCAGGGATGCCCAAACTATTCTAGGAGACATCTTTAGGAAATTTAGACTTACCGGCAAAATTGGGGAGCAAAAATCATTCCGTGTCTCCACGGATAGACACTTAAAGGATTGGCCTAGGAGCGGGCAACTTCTATGAAGGGGTTTGCGTCTCAGGGGAAAAGTTAGCTTCACGTTGAGGAAAAACCTGCAAACTCAGCAAAATCTCAGGGTACCGCGCTAAAACTCAAGTAAGCGTTTGTCAATTTCAGCTCTGTGAGACTGCCCGATGGGGAGGACTAACAGCATTCTGATTGAGAAACTGCCACAGTTGTTCCCGATTCTCTCCGAAATTTTCCGGATGCTGAAAGTAGTTAATCCGGGAGGCATCCCAAAGAGTGCATATGCTATTACCGCTTCAGTCATCTATGTCCTGTCACAACCGGATTTCACCTTTACCCCAGACTCGCGGTGAAACGGACTCCATTGTAGACATTTCTACGCGCCAAGCTAGGGTTACTCAGGATATTGAAATTGATTTTGCCACGTTGCAACCCTTTGAGCGCGTCACGACTCAATACGCGGCTCTAGGGGCGGTGTTTGAGCAGGCGATCGCGATCGTCCCTTCTAATCCGATTTTTCGCCATGCTCCCGATGCTTTAGTCGTGATGCCCCTCACCCATCATAAGTATCTGTATATTCACTTAACCCCGTTTCGTAAGAAGGTGGAAATTACGGTTTGTGGGGCTAAACCCGTGGCGATGACGGCTTACGATCGCGAAGGGAATATTCTTTGCCATACTTGCAGTTTGGCCTTTCCCGATCGCCAACCGGAAACGGTGCTATCCTCGCAACATTTAGCGATTTTAGCAACGGGGATTGCTAAGGTGATGGTTCATTCCCAAGCCCCTTTTAGCATTGAGCGGTTTGGGGCTGGCGGTTAAGCCTTTTGTGCGGGTTGGGTGCTTGGGGATAAACTCGAATACACGGGCATCCTAATATCAAGCACGAATGAGGCAAGGTTGATGACAGTTCAGGCTGACTTAGCACTCCAACGCATTAATCCGATTAGCTTTGGAACGGATGGCTGGCGCGGTTTAATTGCGGCGGATTTTACCTTTGAGCGGGTGGCGCTGGTGGCTCCCATTGCGGCTCAGGTGTTAGCAACGGTTTACGGCGAGTCTACGGGAAGTCGGACAATTATTGTCGGTTACGATCGCCGATTTATGGCGGAGGATTTTGCGCGTCATGCTGCCAATGCGATCGCCTCTGTTGGCTTTGATGTGCTTCTGAGCGAATCCTATGCCCCGACTCCGGCGTTTTCTTGGGCGGCGAAGTCTCGCAATGCCCTCGGCGCAATTGTGATGACGGCGAGTCATAACCCGGCAGGCTATCTAGGCTTAAAGGTGAAAGGGGCGTTTGGGGGTTCGGTTGCGCCGGAAATTACTAAACAAATTGAGGCGCTGCTTCCCCAAGGGGTGACGCCGAGTGCAACGCCGGGGCAGCAGAGTTTATTTGACCCCTGGCCGAGTTATTGTCAAGAGTTATCCACAAAAGTTGATGTTGCTCCCATTCGTTCGGCGATCGCCCAAGGTCAGTTGACGGTATTTGCTGATGTGATGCATGGGTCGGCGGCTAGCGGGTTAGAGCGAATTTTAGGCATCCCCATTCAAGAGATCAATTCCGAACGCGATCCGCTGTTTAATGGTGGCGCGCCAGAACCGCTACCGCGCTATCTTTCACAACTGTTTCGCCGCATTCGCACCCATCGCCGTTCTCATCCGGAAGGGTTAACGGTGGGGTTGGTGTTTGATGGAGATAGCGATCGCATTGCGGCGGTGGATGGCGAGGGAAATTTCCTCAGTTCGCAATACTTAATTCCCGTGTTGATCGAGCATTTGGCCGTCTCTCGCCAGTTCGGGGGGGAAGTGATTAAAACCATTAGCGGTTCCGATCTGATTCCCAAAGTGGCTCAACTCTACAATCTGTCGCTGTGCGAAACGCCGATTGGCTACAAATATATCGCCGATCGGATGCTTTCGAGTTCGGTGCTGATTGGCGGGGAAGAATCGGGCGGGATTGGCTACGGCACGCATATTCCCGAACGCGATGCCCTATTATCTGCCCTTTATGTTTTAGAAGCAACGGTACAATCTGGACAAGATTTAAGCGTGCTGTACCGCAAACTCCAAGAAAAAACGGGGTATTTCTCGGCTTATGACCGAATTGACTTGCCGCTCGCTAGTATGGAAGTGCGATCGCGTCTTCTGCAACAATTAGAAATGAATCCTCTAAAAGAAATTGCAGGTCAGTCTGTAGTCGATTGCTTAACGGTAGATGGCTATAAATTTCGGTTAGCAAATGGCAGTTGGCTGCTAATTCGATTTAGCGGGACTGAACCTGTTCTGCGCCTTTACTGCGAAGCCGCGACGACCGAACAGTCGCACGCTTGCTTAAATTGGGCTAAAGATTGGGCAAGTTCTGTCTAGTCTAGAACAGACTCAAGGTTATGAAGTCTTTCTGGAGATAGAGAAATGGGGGTTTGTCCTGCGCGATTGCAACTCAATGCTCGTCTCCGGTGGAGTCGGGCATTCTCGCCAGTCTCATTATTTTGTGGATAACCTCTTTTTGACTAACAATTCTCGCGTTAAGAGACTTCTTGATGGATCGGATATTTGCTCTCCCTATCTAACCCCAACGGTTAGCTAGATTTTCTGTTGGAAAGCTATGAATTATCTGTGGCTTAGCAGCTTTTATATTCCCCACGGTCATTGCTATTTATGGCAAACAGACTTAGTGACCTTACATATTGCGGGGGATGGCTTAACGGCGCTTGCCTATTATTCCATTCCCATCATGCTGCTTTATTTTGTGAATAAGCGGCAGGATGTGCCATTTCCGTGGTTATTTTGGCTGTTTGGGGCGTTTATTGTCGCTTGCGGAACCACGCACTTGCTAGAAGTCTGGACGCTTTGGCATCCCGACTACTGGCTTTCTGGCTGGATGAAAATCATTACGGCGACGGTTTCTTTATATACGGCGGGTTCGCTTTTTCCGATTATTCCCCAGGCGCTTGCTCTCAAAAGTCCGGCTGAACTCGAAGAACTCAACCGTCACTTGGCAGAACAACTGCGCGAACGGGCGATCGCTGAAGCCAGTTTACTGCGAATTCGCAAAGCCGTCGATAGTGCCAGCGATGCGATCGCGATTTGTAATTTGCAGGGAGAGCGAATTTATGAAAATCCCGCATTTGTCAAGCTGTTTGGCTATAGCGTAGACGAACTGAATGCTGCGGGGGGTTTTTCCGAACTCTATGCCAACCGCGAGGTATTTTTAGAAGTCTCAGGAACCATCCGCCAGGGGATCTCTTGGCAGGGAGAAGTGACGCTGTTAACCCGCGTTGGCGAACCCCGACAAATTATTCTGCGGGCTGATGCGATCGCTGACGATCGCGATCGCTTAGTGGGTTTAATTGGCATTTATACCGATGTCACGCAGCAGCGACAAACTGAAGCCGAACTCGAACGCCAAGAACTGCACTATCAAATGCTGATGGAACAGGCGTCGGATGGTATTTTTATTGCTGATGAAACTGGGAAATTTATTGCGGTCAACTCCCAAGCCTGTCAGATGATGGGGTGCGATCGCGCTGCACTTTTACAAAAAGATTTTAACGCTATTGAGTTACCCCTAAAAACTCAAGTCATTTCCATTCCCCAACGCCTGCAACAAGCCGGGGGGAGTTTGCGATTTGAAACGGATCTGCGCCGTCAAGACGGGAGTTTATTCCCCGTAGAAGCCAGTGCAAAAGTGCTTCCCGATGGTACCATTCAAGCCATTATGCGCGATATCACAGAACGCAAGCAAGCTGAAATTTCCTTACAACATTATCAACATCAGCTAGAAGCATTAGTCGATCGTCGCACGGCTGAATTAACTCAAACGAATCAACAATTGACAGCCGAAATAATGGCGCGTCAGCGCTTGCAAACCGAACTCGATCGGTTCTTTCAACTGTCTGCGGATATCTTAGCGATTAGCGGGGCAGACGGCTATTTCAAACGGGTTAATCCTGCTGTTAGGGCAATCTTAGGTTATACCCCAGAGGAGATGTTACAACTTCCTTATCTGGAATGGATACATCCCGACGATCGACCGATAACCCTCGAACAACAGCAAAAACTCAACCGGGGAGAAAAAATCGCCAGCTTTGAAAATCGCTATCGCACAGTTGAGGGGACTTATAAATGGTTATCGTGGACTTGCGTACCCACAAGCGAAAATCAGCTTTTCTATGCCGTGGCGCGGGATGTCACCGAACGCAAGCGCATTGAAAGCGCCGTTGAAGGAGAACGACAGCAACTCAGACAAATTATTGCGAATGCGCCCGTCTGGATTATGATGCTCGATACCAACCTGCGTTATTTAGCCTATAGCAATAAATGGTTGAACGAAGTAGGGTTTGCTGAAGATTCGTTGATCGGGCGATCGCACTGCGAACTGTTTCCTGACTTACCTGAAGACCATCAAAAGGCTTATCAACGTGCCTTAGCGGGCGAGTCAGTGTCCGCTTCAGAAACTCTTTGGCAGCGGACTGATGGCAGTAAAATTTATTTGCGTTGGGCCGTGCAGCCGTGGTATACCCCGGATGGGAAGATTGGCGGAATTGCGATCGTTGCCGATCGCGTGGATGAATTAGTAGAAGCCCGCGAAGCTGCCTTAGAATCAACCCGCTATAAATCGCAATTTCTGGCGAATATGAGCCACGAAATTCGCACCCCCATGAACGGCGTTTTAGGCATGGCGGGTTTATTATTGCAAACCGAATTGTCTGCTAAACAGCGAGAATACGCTCAAACCATCCGGATTAGCGCTCAACACTTGTTAGGGATTATTAATGATATTTTAGATTTCTCCAAACTCGAAGCCGGAGAAATGAAGCTCGAACAGCTTGACTTTAATCTCTACACTTGTATGGAAGAAGTGATTGGCTTGCTGATTGCTCCAGCCGAAGAAAAAGGATTGGAACTCGCAATTTTATTTGACCCTAATCTGCATCAAGACTACCAAGGCGATCCGTTACGCTTGCGGCAAGTTTTACTAAATTTAGTCGGAAATGCCATAAAATTTACTGAAGCTGGTGAAGCCGTCATTCAAGTTAGCTTAGAAGCCGTTTCTGAAGTTTCGGCTTCTAAGCTAACTTGAATGACGGCTTGGGTGAGAATTGCGGTGAAAGATACGGGAATTGGCATTTCTCAAGAGCATCAATCTAAACTGTTTCAAGCCTTTTCCC
>JAAHGE010000015.1 GCA_010672635.1 Desertifilum sp. SIO1I2
GGGGGAAGCGCTACAAACGGAAATCTTTTCGACAGCGAAGGCGCTACCGATCGCGCCTAACTTAGCCTTTCCGGCGGTGTATTATGCCTTTTTGGGGAAAGAACGCGGCCCCAAAGCTGGTGCGCTATTATCGTATTTAGACCGGAGTTTTGTGATTGCTCGGATTCGAGATGCGATCGCGCTAGCTCAAGAACCCGCTAAAGTAGAAGCTTAGAGCCTCCGACTCAATGGGGGAACTTGGCGTTTAGTTCCCTCGTCTTTCCCGGTTTGGGTCAACGAGCGCGATCGCTCATTAGCTGGCTAAAGTTGAAAATAGCGATCGCCTCCCCCTTCTCCTCTTCGGTGTGTGTTCGTCCTCGCTTCACTGCCACATTCTCATGCGTGCTGATTTACAGGGTTTGCTGATTGCTAAAGGAGAACTGAGACGCCTGACCGGTGTGGGACTCAATGACGTTTTTATCCCGCCAACCTGGAAAAAGTTTAGTAAAGAATTGGGTCAAACCCTATTATTATTACTCTTGTTAGCCGCAAGTTGTGTTATTTTATCGTTGAGTTTTAGACCCTACTTTCTCTATTTAGTGGGCGGTCATTCCATCGCTGGCTTAACTCTCCTGGTAGCTGACATTCAAAAAGTCGCGTTTAGCATTCGCTCTCGCAGCTTAATCCGCCTGTTTGAAGATGTAGTGCGGTATAACTCCATTATTCATTCCCTCGATATTAACGACCAAATTGAAGATGCAGGCAACCCCTCCGCACAACTGCAAAATCGCGATCGCGTGATTGAAGCTTTAACCCTGACGCGATCGGACTTAATTCGCGCCTTAAAAACCGAAAGAATTCTGCGAGAAAATCAGCAATTCATCTCCCAAAACCCCGAACTGTTTGCCAACAACCTCGAATCTCTCGCTGCCTTGCAAGTGAGCGATCGCGCTAGCGAATATGGTCGCCTCCTCAACGAAGCCATGCAAGTCGCAGTTGGCGTTCGCGAAGAGATGAAAAAAATGCAGCATTGACATCCTCCCCCGTTTAGAAAACGGGGGATTCCAAGAATCGCTTCTTGGGCTTCCTCTTTCCACGACTCGACTTATCTAGAGGGATTTCTCCACCCAAACAGAGGTCGATGTCTCCAGAAGCGTTAGTTCCCGTATGCCCTACGGTACGTAGTCCTAATTCAAGTATGTTCCGTGCTGCATTCCAGTCTCTATCTTGCACATAACTACAATGAAAACATCTATGAGTGCGTTGACTCAATGATTTTTTGACCACTTTCCCACAGCTAGAGCAATTCTGACTGGTGTGGTGCGGTGGAACTGCTACAGTTATCACACCAAATACTTTGCCAAAATACTCAACCCATTGCCGAAACTGAGTCCACGCTGCATCACTAATCGATTTAGCCAAGCATCTATTCTTGACCATGTTCCGCACCTGCAAATCCTCGTAGGCTACCAAGTCGTTAGACTGGACTACGCACCTTGCCAACTTGACGGCGAAGTCTTTGCGCTGCCTACTTACTTTGAGGTGCTTTCGACTCAAGCGATTTCTCGCCTTAGTTCTGTTATTGGAACCCTTCTGGGTACGAGAAAGCCTTCTGTTTAGCCGTTTAAGTGCTTTTTCGGACTTTCTCAAATGACGGGGATTTTCAACGGTTTCTCCATTGGAATCAGTGTAGAAGTGAGTCAGCCCAACATCTAACCCAATGGTTTTGCCTGTTGGTTTTCTGTTCTCAATCCGTTCTTGGTCAAGACAAAACTGAGCGTAGTAGCCATCGGCACGACGCACAACCCGTACTCTTTTGAACTGTTTCAAGGAGTAGAAGTGCAGGTCACGGGTTCCCCAGAGTTTGAAAGTTCCTGCTCTAAACCCATCGCTAAAAGTGATATGGTGACGGTCATCAGAGAGCTTCCAACCGCTTGTCTTGTACTCAACAGAGCCGTGTGTCTGCTCTTTCTTAAAACGTGGATAACCCTTCTTCCCCGGTTTAGATTTCTTGCAGTTCTCAAAAAATCTAGCAATTGCGCTCCAAGCTCTTTCAGCACTAGCGCATAGGAGCCATAGAGTTCAACTTAGCAACCCAAGGGAAGTTTTTATCGGCAGCAAGGATAGCGCAATAAGCACTCAAATCGTACCTACCGATGTTTCGGTTATCCATCCAGTACCGGAGGCAAGTATTACGGACAAAACGAGCAGTTCTAATCGCCTCGTCTAGCGATTGATATTGCTCGCTTGTTCCTTCTAGCTTTGCCTCAAATACCAGCATCTTTACGTCAAAATTACTGATGTAATTCTATCAGGTGACGACCGAATCAATTCGGTCATTCGCTTATATCCACCGGTTAAAAACACGGGGGCTTTACGCATCACGACTCGTAACCCGTGGAAAACATGTTAATTTTTATCGCTACCCGCGCCGTCTAATCAATTCAAAACAGCCTTCGGGGAATGCTCATCATAGGCAAATATTAGATTCTTTGCCGCCGGGGGAAACCATTGTGAAACTTAGACAAGTCGTGCCGTGGGGTTTTACAGCCATCGTTGCTGTACTAATTGGAAACGGATTGCTTTCTCAACTGACTTGCTCTAAAGCTTGCAGGGAGGTTTGCACCCGATACCCCTGCATGACTTCATTAACGGTATTGGTTAAACCTCGCGCAGTCACACCATCTCTCGAAGCAAGGAGGCATGGCGGCAGGTGTTGTCTCTTTCATGACCTAAGTTTTAACGTGAAATGCTTGTCATGCATGAATTATACCTTTATTAGCTTTCGATTTTCGTTTAAGTCCCAATAGCTGATTTACCTTCATTCTCCTCACTCTCTTCTTCCCCAACTCCCAACTCCTAACTCCCAATTCCCTTCTTCTTCCCCCCATCCCCCCACCCTCTTCTCTACTCAGCACTAACTTCTAGACAATTTCGCACGCTACACCGTAGATAGATTGCAAATTGCAGGTATCGTGGTCAGTAATATTTGTGTCGCTGAGTTCTAGGTTGTAGAAATCAATATACTCTGTCTCAAAATAGGGGCCCGCGTGCCAGGTTCCTAAATGGAGTTTAATAAAACAATCGCCTGGAATCCTAAAGGCTTGGATGTCTTCAAGTCGAGGGTGAGGACTCTCTGCTGGAGGCGCAACGGCTATCCACCAGGATTTGTCCCCCAAAGCGCCTAAACATTGCGTACATTGGAGATGGCGAGTAATTCTTTTAAACTGCCGTCCATTAGCAGTCAGACGCATGATGTAAAACCGGGGAATACCGCGATTGAGGATTAACTGAGCATCCTCTGTATCGTAAAGCTTGCCGTCATCAACGGGTGTAATAAACTGACCGTAAGCTTGAAAGTTCTCTTTGCTCGCCTCTTGAGCAGAAAGTTGATGCACGAATGGGGATTGACTCATAAAGCGCCTATATAAGGGTGGAATGTCAATGGGTCTGCCTTCTGGGCTACTTGCCAAGCCGAAACTTGTTGCTAGAATTCTTAATTTATAGTTTGCTAACTCCGATTTTTCTGAGTATCGCTCAGTTCGCCGAAGCCTCAACTACCCAATTCTGTTGTTCCTATGTTAGAAAAGCCCAGTCGGTCTAAGCCTAAGCATATTGTCCTGACCTCTCACCCGCGCAATGGGGGTTCTAAAGCGGTTAGAATTGATTGGGGAGAACGCGATCCTCTGAAGCGAGGCCCGATTGTGGCGACGGTGACAACTCCGGCTCATCGGAACGTGATTGGGACGCATTCTGGATCGTATGCGATTTATCGGGCATTGGCGGTAGCGCGTAAAACACTGCAAGCCGATCATCGCGCTGACTTAACTAATACCTCACCTGTGGAACAAATTGGACCGCATCCGAGTTGGTTCGATCCCGATAAGATTATTTCTCTCGATCCCTTTGGTGCAATGGTGGGTGAAGTTTATACGTCCTTCTACGAGCAAGGATACGATATTCGCCCAACGATCGCGATTACAAAAGCCCACATTAATATGCCAGAACTACTCGATGCGGTGGCGAAGGGTCGCTTGCAGATTGATGGCAAGATTATGAAAGCGGGGGGTGATTTGGTGGTGACAAAAGCTGCCATTGAACCCGTTTGGTATTTACCCGGAATTGCTAAACGCCTGGGAATTGCGGAAAGCGAGTTACGTCACGCGTTGTTTGAACAAACTGGGGGAATGTTTCCGGAATTGGTGACGCGTCCGGATTTGTCGCTGTTTCTCCCGCCGATTGGGGGGGTTACAGTTTATATTATCGGGGAGATTGCTGCTATTACCGATCCAAATTCTCCTGTGGCGGTGCGAGTTCACGATGAATGCAATGGTTCGGATGTGTTTGGATCGGATATTTGCACCTGTCGTCCCTATTTGGTTCATGGAATAGAAGAATGCATTCGCACGGCGCAACAGGGAGGGGTGGGAATTATTGTCTATTTCCGCAAGGAAGGCCGGGCCTTGGGCGAGGTGACGAAGTTTTTGGTTTACAATGCTCGCAAGCGACAAGAAGGAGGCGATCGCGCTGCTGCCTATTTTGAGCGAACCGAATGTGTAGCAGGCGTTCAAGATATGCGCTTCCAAGAGTTTATGCCGGATGTCTTGCATTGGCTAGGGGTAACGCAAATTGACCGTTTAGTGTCCATGAGCAACCTGAAGTATAACGCCATTGTCAATTCTGGGATAAAGGTCATTGAACGGGTTCCCATTCCCCCAGAACTGATTCCGGCTGATGCTCAAGTGGAAATTGAAGCGAAAAAGGCCGCAGGTTATTATACCGACGGGGATGTTCCCGATGAGATTGCGCTCACTCAGGTGATTGGACGCAGTTTAAGCGATGAGTGACGATTTCTAGAGGGAGTTAAAACTGGAGACTGAAGACTGAGGTGGGTTAGGTTGTGCTAGCCCATTCTACAGATGAAGCTTCCTCGCTTTTCATTCTACAATCCTGACCCTGCTTGGGGCGATCGCTCTATTCATTCAAGCTTAAACACATCGCCGTAACTGAGCGGTCTCTGTCAGCGTTTCTGTAAAATAACATTACTTTACTAGGGAACTGCGATGATATTAGCCGACTTGCGA
>JAAHGE010000150.1 GCA_010672635.1 Desertifilum sp. SIO1I2
TGAAGCTCTACCGAGAAACAGAGCCAACCCTTCGTTCTATATAAGGTGTGAGGAGAACGAGTATATGACGAAAACCCTGTGGAACCTCTTAGCGGTCAGTCCCGCTATTTTAGGGGCTACCCTTGTGGCATCAGCCGCAGCGATCGCCTCTGAAAGCGCGATCTCTCTGGAAGAAAATGTTGCTCAAAGCTTAGAAACAGCAGGCGCAGCCATTCTAGAGAGCGAAGAACTAACTTTTTCTGCGACAGCTCCAGAATTTTCCTTTAGCGAAGCCTCTGTCAATCCAGAGTCCTTCTCTAACCTATCTCAAAAGGTGGAAAGCCTAGGGGCACAAACCAAAGCTCTAGAAAAAGTGGAAGCGCCAGCAGTTGAATCTCCGGCAGCTCCCAACTTACTGGCCCAGCAAACCCAGCCAGTGCAGAGCAACACAACGTCCTTAGACCAACTCATGCAATATGGCAATGAGGGACGTTCGACCCAGAGTGCCGGACAAGTCACCTCCATTTCCCAGTTGCGCGACGTTCAACCCACCGACTGGGCCTTCCAAGCCCTACAATCCCTGGTTGAACGCTACGGTTGTATCGCAGGTTATCCAGACGGAACCTATCGCGGCAACCGGGCCATGACCCGTTTTGAATTTGCAGCCGGTTTGAACGCCTGTCTAGACCGGATCAACGAACTGATCGCAGCAGCAACAGCTAACGTTCTGACTCGCGAAGACCTGTTGGTGCTGCAACGCCTGCAAGAAGAATTTGCGGCTGAACTCGCTACGTTACGGGGTCGCGTTGACGCTCTAGAAGCTCGCACGGCTGAACTCGAAGCCAACCAATTCTCTACCACTACCAAGCTCACAGGTGAAGCCATCTTCGCTGTCACCGATGCCTTTGGCGACTATCCCGCATCGGGTGACGATAACACCGTCCTCCAAGGTCGGGTTCGCCTGAACTTCAACACCAGCTTCACCGGTCGAGACCTATTAATTACTCGCCTGCAAGCGGGAAACGCGACTCCTTTTAGCTTCCAGCCAGCTTCAGGTCTGCAAACCTTTAATGTTGGCAACACTGATAATAATTTTCAGCTAGATACCCTGGCTTACTTCTTCAACTTGACCGACAACATCAAAGTTGCAGTTGCAGCCAACGCGGGTGTCTTTGATGACTTCGCCCCCACCTTAAACCCCTACCTAGAAGACTTTGATGGCGGTAGCGGTTCGCTGTCTACCCTCGGTCAACGCAGTCCGTTATATCGGATCGGGGGAGGTCAAGGGATTGGGACCAATGTTAACTTAGGTCGCATTCGCTTCCCCGTCGGTCTAGGCCCCGTTAACTTAACCTTGGGCTATTTAGCCGATCAAGGAAATAATCCAGGTCAAGATACAGGCTTGTTTAATGGCGACTATGCTGCCCTGGCTCAGTTAACCTTTGCACCGACCAACGGCCTATCCCTCGGTTTTACCTACGTCCACGGCTACCACAACCAAGGCAACGCTATCTTTGATAACGGCGGCGGCACCGCTATCGTCGGTACGCCCATCGTTTCTGCCATCAGCGACGTAGGACCTGCCGTGACCAATTCCTACGGTGCTCAAGCATCGTTCCAATTTAGCCCTCGCTTTGCCATTTCGGGCTGGTTTGGCTACACGCACGTACGCCTTCTCGATTTAGACACTCTCGGTCTAACCGGTGGTGCTGACGGTCAAGTTTGGAACTATGCCATCAACTTAGCATTCCCTGACTTTGGCAGACGCGGCAACCTTCTAGGGATTGTAGCGGGCGTTCCTCCTTATCTGGGTGGCGTGAACCGCTTAGGTAGAGTCAACAATGAGTTACCTTTACACATTGAAGGTTTCTACAAGTTCAAAGTGTCTGACAATATCTCGGTGACGCCAGGGGTAATCTGGTTGAGAAATGCTGCTCAAGGCACTATCAACGAGGACGATATCTTTATTGGCACCTTGAGAACAACGTTCACCTTCTAAGTTATTAGAAGAAACGAATAAGAGTTAGACGCTAAACAACTCAAAAGCAGAGAGTGAAATCGCAAGATTTCCTTTCTGCTTTCAATGAGTTTATAGTAGGATAAAGCTCAAGAAAAAGTGGCCTAATTGTACTCTAGGTAAAGCTCAGATCAAACTCTGAACAAGATGATAGATGTATTCTACCCAACAGGGAATTTTCAGCCTAAGATGGTAAAATCCATGTTGGATCATAATATGGTCTGTAAGGTGTGAGGACAGAGTGAGATGAAGTCAAAACTTTTGTTTAAGTCGTTATTAGTAACCCCAGCATTTCTGGGTATGGCGCTTTTAGGAGCGGCCAGCGCAAATGCCAGCAGCTCATCGCTGGAATCCGGTACTTTTTCTTTTACGACAGAAACTCAGAATTTAGAGTTTGCTGAACTCAGCAACGAAGCAGTAACATTCACTGCGGCTGAAGCAATTCCTGTAGACATCGCCGCAGCCGATCTCATCGCTCCCGTTCAGGCTGACACTACAGACGCTAACCTCGTACACGAAACCTTAGCTGCACCTCTCACTGTTGCTCAAGCAGCTCCGAACGCGAATCTTGACCAAATTGAGCGCTACAGCGAACCTGTAGTTGGCGTTGACTCAATGGGTCAAGTCACCTCCATTTCTCAGTTGCGCGACGTTCAACCCACCGATTGGGCGTTCCAAGCCCTGCAATCTTTGGTTGAGCGCTACGGTTGTATTGCGGGTTATCCCGATGGTACCTACCGAGGCAACCGGGCTTTAACCCGTTTTGAGTTTGCAGC
Organism: Desertifilum sp. SIO1I2; assembly: GCA_010672635.1. Taxonomy (GTDB): domain Bacteria; phylum Cyanobacteriota; class Cyanobacteriia; order Cyanobacteriales; family Desertifilaceae; genus Desertifilum. The sequence continues at coordinate 2,773 of JAAHGE010000150.1, forward strand.
AGGTTTAAACGCTTGCTTAGACCGGATCAACGAACTGATTGCGGCTGCAACCCAAAATATTCTGACTCGCGAAGATTTGTTAGTGCTGCAACGACTGCAAGAAGAGTTTGCGGCTGAACTGGCAACCTTACGCGGTCGCGTTGATGCTCTAGAAGCTCGGACCGCCGAACTTGAAGCCAACCAATTCTCCACCACCACCAAGTTGAGAGGAGAAGTGATTTTTGGCTTAAGCGGTGCTTTTGGCGATGAAAAAGCCAACCAGAACGTTGATATTGATGACAACGTGGTTTTGGCTGGACGCGCTCGCCTCAACTTTGACACCAGCTTCACCGGTAGAGACCGCCTGAGAACTCGTTTGCAAGCGGGTAATGTTATCTCCTTCGCCGATGCAACGGGCACCAACATGGCTCGCCTCGGTTTTGACACCAACACTGGTAATGATTTTGAGTTGGATGTTTTAAGCTATCGCTTCCCGATTGGTAACGCGATTACGGGCTGGATTGGAACCACAGGTTTAGCGGCGGATGACATTGCGCCGACTTTCCCTACCTTGCTCAACAGCAGCGGTCAAGGTTCTATCTCCCGCTTCGGTCAGCGCAACCCGGTTTCCCGCTTGCCTGATGGTATTGGTGGCGGTTTATCCATCAACTTTAGCCCTCGGTTGAACCTGGCTGTTTCTTACCTGACGGATGATGGCAACAGCCCCTTACCAAAAGATGGGTTGTTTGACGGTGCGTATCAAGCTCGCGCTCAACTCAGCTACACCGGAAACACTTTTGGAATTGGCTTAAGCTACGCTCGCGCTTATATGCCGGGTGAAGATGTCAACCTGACGGGTAGCACGGGCAGCATCAATGCCATTCGTCCTTTTGGTGCAGTGGCGACTTCTGCTAATGTCTACGGTGTTGAAGGTCAAATTAACCTGGGTCGTCGCCTCGTTCTCGGCGGCTGGGGCGGTTGGTTCGATACAGAACGCGAAACAGGCGGCAGCCGCAGTGCTGATGTCTGGACTTGGGCGGGTTCTGTCCTCTTCCCCGATTTGGGCGCTCGCGGCAACTTGGGCGGTGTTGTGTTTGGGATGCCCCCGAAAGCAACTAGCGGCCCTAACAAAGACCGCGACACGGGATATCATCTGGAAGGCTTCTATCGCTTCCGCGTTTCCAACAATATCTCGATTACTCCTGGTGTAATTGTGCTGTTCAACCCCGAACACAACGACAGAAACGACAATATTTATGTCGGAACTCTGCGGACTACCTTCAGCTTCTAGGTTGAGGCGATTCGCGAAGCGACCCACCTTGTCTATCTGTGTCTGGTAAAACCAGAGCTGAATCTGCAAAACCTCACATTTCGTGAGGTTTTTTTGTTTTCTCTGGTAAAACCATCAAACTCCAGTGGAGAACCGGGGTATACTAAGAAGATGCAAACGATACCAAACTGGATGAAGCGCGATCGCTCTTCATCTAGACATCGGTCTTGCACCTCTTTTTTAGGTTTGACCTGTGGAACTTTCCTGCAAAAGCGAATACGCAATTCTTGCCCTTTTAGAATTAGCCGCGCATTACAGCAGTGGAGAGCCATTGCAAATTCGGCAAATTGCGGCTCAACAAAATATTCCTGACCGCTATCTAGAACAACTCCTGGCCACGATCCGGCGGGCGGGTTTAGTGCGGAGTCAGCGCGGCGCAAAAGGCGGCTATTTATTAGCTCGCGAACCGTGGAAAATTACCCTCCTAGAAGTGGTCAACTGTTTAGAAGGGTTGGAAGCCAAAGCGGCCAAAGAAAACTCAACGTTGAAATCCCTGTCAAGCAACCTGATTGAAGAGATTTGGCACGAAGCGCGCCAAGCTGCTGAAGATGTGTTGCAAAGGTATACCTTACAAGATTTAGCAGAAAAACGCGAATCCTTGCAGCGCTTAGACATTATGTATTACATCTAGCTGAATTTACCGCAAATCTCAGTCTAGAACTGCTCAATTGACAACCCTCTATTTTCAATTTGCGATCATGAAAATTGCTAATGATGTCACACAGTTAGTCGGTCATACCCCTTTAGTGCAACTCAACCGCATTCCCCAGGCGGAAGGCTGCGTGGCAAGAATTGTCATGAAGCTAGAAAGCATGAACCCGGCTGCTTCGGTGAAGGATCGGATTGGGGTGAATATGATTAATCGGGCCGAACGAGAGGGTCTGATTACTCCCGGTAAAACCACCTTAATTGAACCGACTTCTGGGAATACGGGAATTGCACTGGCGATGGTAGCAGCGGCGAGGGGCTACCGTTTGGTCTTGCTGATGCCCGATACGATGAGTTCCGAACGACGGGCGATGCTGCGGGCCTATGGGGCAGAATTAGTCTTAACCCCTGGTATTGAGGGGATGAATGGTTGCATTCGTCGGGCGTTGGATTTGCTGGCCAATACGCCGGATGCCTATATCTTGCAACAGTTCCGCAACCCTGCGAACCCAGAGATTCATCGGGAAACAACCGCCCAGGAAATTTGGGATGATACGGATGGGGAAGTGGATTTTCTGATTTCTGGAGTGGGAACGGGCGGTACGATTACGGGGGTGGCAGAGGTTCTGAAGTCGCGCAAACCGGAGTTTAAGGCGATCGCAGTTGAACCCGTCAATAGCCCCGTGCTATCCGGTGGAAATCCAGGACCTCATAAAATTCAAGGGATTGGGGCGGGTTTTGTACCAGAGGTACTCAACACGGACATGATTGATGAAGTGATTACCGTTTCTGATGATGATGCGATCGCCTATGGTCGTCGTTTAGCCCGCGAGGAAGGCTTGCTGTCGGGAATTTCCACGGGGGCGGCTTTATATGCGGCGATTCAAGTGGGCAAACGACCCGAAAATGAGGGACGCTTAATTGTGGTGGTTCAACCCAGTTTTGGCGAACGCTACTTGAGTACGCCCCTGTTTCAAGACCCCGAATTGATGGTAACAGCACCCGCTGGTTCCAACTAAGATTAATTCGGGGGAATTGAGGGTCTAGAAGAAGCGAAAACGCATCTTTTGGGCCCTTAAATCTTTTAAAATTAAGGGATGAATGAGTCGAATCATTACCACATCTTAGAAATTAGCCCAACGGCAACTCAAGCAGAAGTTAAACAAGCCTATCGTCGGCTGGTCAAGCGGTTTCATCCCGATACGCAATCTGCAACGGCCGATCGCGATCGCATTGTGCAAGTGAATGCGGCTTATGAAGTTCTCAGCGATCCGCAACGACGCCGAACTTACGATCAAAAATTGCGACGGGTGGATCGACAAGTCAAGAAAACTCCAGTGGCTTCCCCCCAAACTCGGTATCAACGGGCAGCGGTGGGTCACGATACGGACGAACAGCTTAAACTGTGGCTATCTTATGTTTATACGCCTGTTAATCGTTCGTTAAATTCAATTCTTAATTCGCTAGACGAGCAAATTGATGAATTAGCAGCCGATCCTTTTGATGACGAATTGATTGAAGATTTTCAATCTTATTTAGAACAATGTCGTCAATTTTTAGCAGATGCCCAAGCCGCTTTTAGTTCTATTCCAAATCCGGGTAGTATTGCTAGCGTTGCCGCTCATCTTTACTATTGCTTAAACCATGTGAGCGATGGCATTGAAGAATTAAATTGGTTTACGCTCAACTACGACGAACACTACTTACATACCGGAAAAGAACTTTTTAGAATTGCAGCACGGTTGCGGCGCGAAGCTCAATTTGCTTTACGAAATTTAGCGATTTAGATTAAATGGCTTTCATAAAAGCTAGATATCGATCCATAATTTAGATGAACGGTGATTAAATTCTTGAGTAAATTATGTCTGTTCAAAACTCCCCTAATTTGAGTTTAGATAGCGCCCTGAAACTTTTAAAAACGTTAAGTTGCACGGACTCTCTTACCGTAACGACAGCAGCCGATCGCCAACAAATTGCCCAAGCATTGCTTTTAGTGGTGAAGGCTTCAGAATATCAAAATATAGGGATTTGCGCCGACTCGGTTGAACAAGCTTTGGTGGCTTTGGGAGACTATTTAACCGCCTTTGAGTATCCCCTACCCGGCGATTTAAACCAGGTACCGATGCAGACTCCAGTTTATTTGAAATTTAATTCTCAGAAAATGACCCATTATTTAGACACTTATACTGGGAATTATCGCGGCGTTTTAGTTTCTTGCCAATCCTCAGAAAATGAGAGTTTAAATGGCACTTACGGGCATTTTCCCTTAGATTTATTTGCTTCAGCTTGAAATTAAAAAACCCGATTTCAACGGGGAAACCGGGTTTTTAAACGGGGTTAATCGGGTAGATCGGTATGGCCCATGAGATAGCGATCGCACTCTCGCGCCGCGCCACGTCCTTCGTTAAATGCCCATACCACTAGGCTTTGACCCCGGCGACAGTCTCCGGCGGCGAACACACCAGGGATACTGGTCGTATATTTGCCGTAATCAGCTTTAACATTACTGCGGGCATCGCGATCGCACCCTAACGCATCGAGTAACGGTTGTTCGGGCCCCAAAAAGCCCATTGCCAACAGCACTAACTGGGCGGGAATCACCCGTTCCGTCCCTGGGACGTGCTTGGGAATAAACTGACCCAATTCATTTTTCTCCCACTGGACTTGAACCGTATGAACCGCCTTCACCTGGCCGTTTTCGTCCCCTTCAAACTTCGTGGCGGTGGTGAGATAGACGCGCGGATCGCAACCAAACTTTTCAGCCGCTTCCTCCTGTCCGTAGTCGAGGCGATACACCTTGGGCCACTCCGGCCAGGGATTATTGGGGGCGCGTTCTAGCGGGGGCTTCGGCATAATTTCCACTTGCACCACACTGTTGCAACCGTGGCGGACAGAAGTACCAACGCAGTCTGTCCCCGTATCGCCGCCGCCGATAATGACAACATCCTTACCTTCAGCCGAAATCAACTGACCGTTGCGGCTGCCTTCTAAAACCGATTGGGTATTCGCCGTTAGGAACTCCATTGCAAAGTGAATCCCCTTTAATTCCCGACCTTCAATCGGTAAATCGCGGGGTTTCGTTGCCCCAACGCAGAGAACCACCGCATCAAATTCCTGGAGTAGCGTCTCCGTCGGTAAATCCTTACCCACTTCCGTATTGCAGATAAACCGGACGCCCTCTTGTTCCAACAGATGAATGCGGCGCATTACTACTGTTTGTTTATCCAGCTTCATATTCGGGATGCCATACATCAGCAAGCCTCCCGGACGATCCGCCCGTTCGTAGACCGTCACCCAATGGCCGGCCTTATTTAATTGAGCAGCCGCACAAAGGCCTGCGGGTCCAGAACCAATAATGGCGACTTGTTTCCCCGTCCGCTTGCTAGGCGGTTCGGCCGCGATCCAGCCTTCATCCCAACCTTTTTCAATAATCGAATATTCAATATTTTTAATGGTCACGGGGGGGTTATGAATGCCCAAGACGCAGGAACCCTCGCAGGGTGCAGGACAGACTCGTCCGGTAAATTCAGGAAAATTATTGGTTTTATGCAGTCGATCCAAGGCTTCGCGCCACAACCCCCGATAGACGAGATCGTTCCATTCGGGAATGAGGTTATTAATCGGGCAACCGCTTGCCATACCGCTAATTAGCGTTCCTGTATGGCAAAACGGGGTGCCACAGTCCATGCAACGCGCCCCTTGGTTGCGGAGTTTTTCTTCTGGCATGGAGAGGTGAAACTCATCCCAATTGCGAATGCGTTCGGCGGGCGAGATTTCGCTCTTGTCTTCGCGGAGGTATTCAATAAAGCCTGTTGGTTTTCCCATTGTTGTGTCTAGTTAAAAAGTTAAATGTTTCTAACAGGAGGCTTAGGGCGAAGTTTAGCCTTTGTGCCTTTATAGAGGATGTAGAGGATAAAGGCGGGAATGGCGAAGCGAAAGACTCTTCATCAGCGATTCGCGGAGCGATCCCTACGCATCCCCCCCACTAACTGTTTCCGGTTGGTTAAACAGACTGAGGATGAATGTTACATCTTCCACTAAACCCAACCCCAACATGAATAGCGCCGGAAGACCAAAAACAACCTTGTTATCCACCACGGCATTCTGCCGCCAGAAATACTGTCATAGGCGCGGCCTTGTAGATGAATATGACCCCTTGGATCGAACCCAGAAGGTAGGGATTCGGCACATCTGAGGGAATTTCCACAAAGCGTTTGTCGTATGTTTGATGGGTTCTCAAAAAATGAATTTTGGTCTTCGCGATCGCTCATTTTTCTAGGGAATTGGGCAATAGAGTGCTGATTTAACTCCCACCAATGCGGGCCACATCGCGGGAATTGGCTTCAAAGGCAGCCGTTAACGCCTCGTCGCCGCTTAAACCAGAGGCGAGGGCATTTTCCAAGGCTTGTAAAACGCGCTTGTAGTCTCTAGGTATCACTCGGACAAACTTCGGTAGCATTGCCTCCCAATTGGCTAAAATTCGCGTGGCTTTTTGGCTTTGGGTATATTGGACGTGCTTCTCTAGGCTTTGGCGCAAGGCAGCAATTTCTTGGTCATTTTCCAACGCTTCGAGATCCACCATTTGCGTATTGCAACGGGTGGCAAAGTCGCCCTGTTCG
>JAAHGE010000151.1 GCA_010672635.1 Desertifilum sp. SIO1I2
TCGCCTGGCTTAACGGACAATCAAGAGAGTGGCGGAGGTAAGGTGAAGGAAGGGGGTTCGCGGTCAAAATTCATGAGCTGCTGGCGAATCTAGAAAGATGGTATCTATTCTACTTCAGGGACTATAAGCCGCACTGAAAGTCAATCTTCGCCAGAACATATCCCCGTTCGACACTCACGACCTTCCTTCACCTTACCTCCGCCACTCTCTTGATTGTCCGTTAAGCCAGGCGGAGCAATTCTTAAGGGTGTCCCGCTCTATATAAGCCTTTCGGGGTATATCAAAAGACTACTATCTATCCTAGGTTAAAGGAATCACTCAAAGCCTTAGCCCTTTGCTTGTCAAGAATGTTAATTCAGCGCAGTCAAGTTGAACGTTACGGTGTTGCTGTAGCTTCCGTCGGTATTGCCCTTGTGTTAATGTTACTCCTTGAGCCTTCGTTAAGCATGAGTAAAGCACCCTTTTTGCTCTTTTTTGGAGCTGTGATGTTAAGTGCTTATTATGGAGGCTTCAAGGCGGGGATGTTGGCGACTGGGATTTCAGCGATCGCTACTACCTATTTTCTCATTATCCCCCAGACCTCCTTGAGCCTAGATTGGGCTGCGGCAGGGCGGTTAAGTTTATTTATCCTTCAGTGTACTTTAATTAGCAGTTTGTGCGAGGCCTTGCAACGTTCCAAGCAGCAAGCCCAAGCACACTTAGCTAGCTTAAAGCAATCTGAAGAGCGATTTCGCTTGGCTTTGGGGAATCCTGGAATTGTTGCTTTTACGCAGGACACTCAACTGCGCTACCAATGGATTCACAATCCTCAATTTAAAGGACGCTCCATCGATTGGGTTGGTCAAACAGACTTTGACGTATTCTTACCAGCAGAAGCAGAACATCTAACCCGTATTAAACAACAGGTATTGCAAACCGGAACTCCCAATCGCGAGGAAGTGGCTTTAAGGATTGATGAGACTCTGCAATACTACGACTTAATGAGCGAACCCTTATTTGACGATCGCGATCGCGTCGTTGGAATTGCCTGTACAGCCATCAATATCACCGAGCGCAAGCAGATCGAGCAACAGTTAGAAAGTGCGACTCAGGATGTTACCAATATCTTAGAAAGTATTGGGGATGCCTTTTTTGCAGTCGATCAAGATTGGCGCTTTACCTATATCAATCGCCAGTTTGAGGTATTGTGCAATCAACCGCGCGAGGCGTTGCTCGGTCAAAATCTGTGGGAAGTCTTCCCCAATACCGTTGAATCAGAGTTTTATCAAGAATACCATCGCTCTATGGCTCAACAAGTGCCTGTGAGCGTAGAAGCGATCGCAGTTCCCAATACTCGGCGATGGTTTGCGGCGCGATGCTATCCCCGGCAAAATGGCATAGCTGTTTATTATCAAGAAATTACCCAGAAAAAAATTGCCGAACAGCGACTAGCCGCCCAGTACGCCGTGACTCGCGTGCTGTCGGAGGTGATGACACTGACAGCAGCAGTCCCTTCAATTCTTCAATCTTTGTGTCAAACCTTGGATTTGCAAGTGGGTATTGTGTGGCGTGTTGAGGACAAGGTTTTGCGCTATGTCAATCATTGGTATTCCCCCGAAACCGATCGACAGGCGTTTATTGAACAAACTCAATCTTTAAGCTTTGCGCCGCAAGAGGGCATTCTCGGTCAAATTTTAGCGACTCATCAGCCCACTTGGATTGCCGATATCCGCCAAGAAAAGCGTTTTATTCGTGCCTCCGAAGCCCTTCAACAGGGATTGTATGCTGTCTTTGGCTTTCCCATCCTCTTTGGCGATGAACTATTAGGCGTAATTGAATGTTTTAGCGATCGCCCTGCGGAACCCGATGCCGATTTATTGCAAATGATGGCAGCCATTGGCACTCAAATCGGTCAATTTATGGAGCGCCAGCGCACCCAAGATGCCCTCAAAGAGAGTCAAAACCTGTTTGAGGGTTTTATGACCCATAGCCCCTTTTGTGCTTATATTAAGGACGAATCCGGGCATTTTATTTATGTTAACGATCGCGTAGTCAGCTTTTTTAACCAACCGGCTTCTGATTTTATCGGTCAAACCGATTTCGATCTCTTTCCAGTTGAAGTGGCTCAACAAGTTTGTGCCAATGACGCCGAGGTTCTCGCCACGCAGCAAGCGATCCGCGTTATCGAAACCGTTCCTCACTACTCTGGAGAAACTCGCCACTATATGTCGTTTAAGTTTCCCTTGCGCGATGGGGCACAACGGCAATTGCTCGCTGGGGTTTCAATTGATATTAGCGATCGCATTCGTACAGAAGAAGCCCTACGAGTCAGCGACGAACGCTTCCGCCTAGCCACGCGAGCCGTAACGGGCGTTGTTTACGATTGGGATTTGCAAACCAACACCATCTATCGCTCAGAGGGATTATCCGATCTGCTCGGCTTGCACCCTCAAGAACTGGCCAACTCTCGCGAGAGTTGGCTCGATCGGGTTCATCCAGAGGATATCCCTCACTTGCAGGAAATGTTACTTTCCTTGCAAGACAACAATCGCGATCGCTATGAATCTGAATATCGCATTCGCCACCAGGATGGGCGATGGATTGATGTTTGGGATCGCGGCTATTTGATTCGCGATCGCCAAGGACGCCTGATTCGGATTGTCGGTTCTACCGCAGATATTACCGAACGCAAGCAAGCCGAAGCCGAAAAACAACGGCTGCTCGACCAAATTAGAACCGAACGCGAATTATTAGAAACCGTCCTCCAACAAATGCCCGCCGGCGTGATTATTGCAGAAGCCCCCTCTGGCAAGCTGTTGTTAGGGAATGCCCAAGTTGCTGAAATTTGGGGTACCTCGTTTCGTCAAGCGGAAACCATCGACCAATATCAAGATTACCCAGGATTTCACAAAGACGGACGCCCCTATCGCCCCGAAGAATGGCCCCTCGCCCGCGCTGTCAGCCGAGGCGAAATTGTCGTCGATGAAGAAATCGACTTTTTGCGAGGAGATGGCACCAGGGGGACAATGTTAGTCAATGCGACGCCCGTGCGCGATCGCCAAGAGAAGATTACCGCCGGAGTTGTCACCTTTAACGATATTAGCGATCGCACTTCAGCCGTCGCCGCCCTGCAAGAAAGCGAAGCCCGGTTTCGAGGGGTGGTTGAGTCGGAGATGGTGGGAATTCTGTTTTGGGAAGCGGAAGGCGATTTGCTTGATGCCAATACCGTCGCCCTCCAACTGCTCGGTTACGATCGCGCCGAAATCCAAGCCAGACAGGTGTCTTGGCGAACTATTACGCCGACTGAGTACCATAGCTTAGATGAGGCAATGCTAGCGCAGATTCTCTCGACGGGTTCCTGTCGGCCCTTTGAGAAAGAATTTATCCGCAAAGATGGCTCTCGCATCCCGATCTTACTGGGCTGCGCCTTGTTGCCCGGTTATCGCGATCGCGGGGTAGCATTTCTGCTCGATATGACGGAACGCAAAGCCGCAGAGATGGCTCAAAAGCTTCTCAGCGAGTCGAGTGCTATTTTGGTTCGTTCCCTAGACTATCAAAATACCCTTACCGATATTGCCCGCTCGATCGTGCCTACCCTCGCCGACTTTTGTTATATGGATGTGGTGGGCACTGATGGTCAAGTGCAGCGCATTGCTTGGCAGCATCGCAACCCCATCTGGCAAAACCGATTTGAGTTAATTCAGCAATTTGTCCCTCCCCAAGAGTTGCAAGCCCATCCGATTACTAAAGTTCTCAAAAGCGGCAAAACTAAACTCGTCACTCACATTGAGGATGAATGGATACAAGCGATCGCCAGCAGCCCAGAACACCTAGACTTTATGCGCCAAAGTCAACTGCAATCGTTGATTACGGTACCTTTAATTGCTCGTACCCGCACTCTGGGGACACTCACGCTCTGTACCACAGCCGAATCGGGACGATCTTATCAAAATTCAGACTTGCTTTTAGCTGAAGAACTGGCCTATCGGATTGCTCTGGCGATTGATAATTCTCAACTCTATCAGCAGGCGCACGAAGCGAACCGAATTAAGGATGAGTTTCTCGCCGTTCTATCCCACGAATTGCGATCGCCCCTCAACCCGATTTTGGGATGGAGCAAACTGCTATTAACGCGCAAATTTGACGAACAAGCTCGGCGACGCGCCCTAGAAACGATTGAACGTAACGCCAAATTGCAAACTCAGTTAATTGAAGACTTGCTCGATGTTTCCCGAATTCTACGCGGCAAAATGGTGTTAACCACCAGTGCTGTCGATCTTAAAATGACGATTGAAGGGGCTTTAGATACGGTGCAACTCGCAGCCGGGGTTAAATCGCTACAAATCCACACTTTCCTCGATCCTGACGTGGGGTTGGTTTCTGGAGATGCTAACCGCATCCAGCAAATTGTCTGGAATTTGTTATCTAATGCGGTTAAATTTACACCCGATCGAGGGTCTATTGAAGTTCGTTTAGAAACGGTGGATGGCTGCGCCCAAATTCAAGTTCGAGATACGGGAAAAGGGATTAAGCCCGAATTTTTACCCCATGTGTTTGAATATTTCCGCCAAGCCGATAGTACAACAACGCGTAAGTTCGGCGGGTTGGGGCTAGGACTAGCCATCGTCCGCAATTTGGTGGAGTTGCATGGGGGTTCGATTTTTGCCGATAGTCCGGGCGAAGGACTCGGCGCAACCTTTACGGTGAAGCTACCGTTGATGCAAGCTGAATCGTTTTTGAATTTAGAGCGATCGCCTTCGGATTCTCAAACCCAAGAACTAACCGACATACAGGTTTTAGTAGTGGATGATGAAGCCGATGCTAGGGAACTCGTTGGCTTTATGTTAGAGCAATGCGGGGCTAAACCCATTTTAGCGGCCTCGGCTCAAGAAGCCTTAGCCGTCTTAGCGGGACTTAAACAGAAATTAAGCCCAAATAAAGCCTAAAGCTTTCTTGTAAGCAAAGAACACGTCCTGATTTTGATGCAACCACTTAAAAAAACGGTAAGACATGGCCGTCCGAAATGCCTCTAATGCTTCAGCAAAGGTGTTTAGAGGTTTGTTCGCCCAACGCCTTCTTAACCCTCCGGTTAAGGTATGCCATAAGATAAATGTATAGGCACAAAACACCAGCATAAAATGCCTTAGCAAGCTGCTAGCATCTCTAACTTGATATTCTTTGAGTCCTAACCACCCCTTGGCTTCTCGGTAGAATACTTCTACCCAATTTCTTTGGGCATAGGTCGTTACTATCCACTCGGCTGTCGCCAAATCACGGTCAATATTGGTAATCAGATAATCAATATCACTCGCACAATTGAAGGTTGATGCATTCATGACGATAGCAATTGTTCGGGTTCCTTCCATTTGTGAGAGTTCGACTTCAACGGTTGATACCCAAAGAGTCTTCGGTTTATCTAGATTAAGTGGGACTGGCGTAAAGGCTTCGTCCGGTAAGGCTCCGGCTAATTGATCTAAACGGTTCTCAATTCGTTGATTAAGTGAGCTTTTCCACCTGACTTTGCGGTTTTTTGCTAATCCCCCTAAATACTTGAGCGACCTTTTTTCCAGTTCTAATAGAAACCCTGTGTTGTTGCCATACCCGGCATCAACGATGACGATTCCGGGTCGATATCCTCTGTTTAAGCTGCGTTCGATTAACTCAATTGCAAGCTGGGGCTTTTTCTTAAATCCTGGGTCTTTTCTCCCGAAGGCTAAGGAACTGGCATGTTGATATAACTCTAGGTCTAATGGCAAACTTTTTTTGCCATCGTAGAGATGGGTTGTGACTACCACTATCCCGTTATCGGTTTTGCCAATTTCTCCGATGTACTGTCGTCCTACTCCGTCGGTAAAGTTGCCACTTTTGCGATGACCTGAGTCGTCTACTATTAAGGCGAATCCTTTACTAATTCGCGTTTGGCTACATTGACTCATCACTTCGAGACGGCGCTCGTTGAGGGCTGTGGATGACCAAGGGGCTTCTGTCAAAAAATGATGTAATCGGTGGTAAGTAACGCCAACTGCGTTATTGGCGATTTGAGACAGGTTTTTTCGCTCGCTTTCCCCTAATAATCCCCCAATATAGTTTCTAAACTCCCGTTTTTGCGCTTTATGCGTCCACACCCCGTCAAAGCGTTGGCACCATCTTTCAAAGCACGGTGGCATGGCTGCCGGAGTTGTCTGTTTCATGGCTCAGACCTCAACGTGAAGTGTCTGCTATGACTGAATTATACTTTTTCTTGCTCTTGTTTTTTGTTTAAGTCCCGTTAGATCGGCAGGTTCCCGATATTCTACTCAGCGATATTGGGATGCCAGAAATCAACGGCTATCAACTTATACAACGGATTCGATCGCGATCGCCCCAACAGGGGGGAACCCTTCCGGCGATCGCCCTCACCGCCTACGCCGGGGAAAGCGATCGTCAAAGCGCGATCGCGGCGGGTTTTCAACTCCACTTACCCAAACCCCTAGAGGTCGATCGCTTAATTGAGGCGATTTCTAACTTGCTACCCTAGCTATTTTAGAAGTTAATTTTGGGAATATTTCTCAGCGCGGAATCCTCTGTTAGTTCTCCCGCTGAGGCTTTTTTAATGACTGCAATGGTTCCACCTGATTCCATCACAATGGCCTCCACCTCCCGAAGAGAGCCAATTTTATTTTCCCGCACGGCCGCTAACAGTTGAGTTTGGGTGACTCGTTGCTCTCGCATCGCTTGACGGATAAATTGCCCTTGAAAGTAAAGCAGTGAAGGATCGGCTGTCATCAATTGATGGAATTTCGGAAAGCGCACGGTTAGCCACGAGATCAGATATTGCCAGAAAAGCAGCGTCAAGAATGCTGTAATGCTTTCCGCTAGCGACACTCCCTTAGCGGTGATTAATCGCCCGAAGGTTGAACCGATCGCGATCGTAATAATAAAGTCATACGCATTTAACTGAGCGAGGGTACGCTTGCCAAAAACGCGCAACAGGCTCAGTAAGCTGAGGTAAGCTAACGTTCCTACCACAACAATTCGGATCAGCGGTTCAAAACCGCCATAAAAGAAAACCACGCTGTCCATTGTCAATCGCAAGAGTTGATTGAAGATCGGTGGCGATCGCCATAAAAGCTAGACTCCACTCTGGAAGTCTCTGGGCGTTGTAGAGCGGTGAGTTCAGCTTCGCCTAGGCATATTGTTACCCAAAGTTCAATTTGCCGAGTCTAGCGAAAGGCATAAACCCACATAGCCGGTTGGGGATTTCGGGGGAGCGATCGTCGATTTTGGGTATCCTAGCGCCCAATCTCAGATTGAATGTTGAATCTGGATCGATAAGCGGCATAATCTCTTTTGGGGATCGCCACTTGCGGTTTAACAGGCTTCTTGGTCTGGAGAGCAGCGCAGTAGGCTAACCCCTCACTGATACAATGTAGAGATGGCTTAACCATTAGTTACATAAAAACTGGGTTTCATTCCCTTTTGACAATCTCCGATTCCAGAAGGTCTGAATGCCAGCCCACCACCGGGATGCTTGAAGATCCCAAACATCAAAGCAATCATCCCCCTGATGAAGCCGGGGGTTTGCCAGGGTTCGGGTCTAAACCCGATAAAGGTCAATCAAAGACCAGAGACGCTGTAACCAGCTCTTACAGAGCGCAGCGGACGAGACTGGAAGCCGATCTCAAGACTGAGTACCGGCACTTCACCCACTCACTTAGTTACTTTTTAAAGCTAAATCACTCACAGGCGAGAGCATGGTAGCCACAACAGACAAAACCAACGTCGGTCAGATTACTCAAATTATTGGTCCGGTTGTAGACGTAGAATTTCAGAGCGGTCATATGCCGCCCATTTACAACGCTCTGAAAATTGAAGGGAAAAACCCGGCCGGACAAGACATTTCTGTTGTCTGCGAAGTGCAACAGTTATTAGGCGATAATCAAGTTCGCGCCGTAGCCATGAGCGGTACAGATGGGTTAGTACGCGGGATGGAGGCAATTGACCTCGGCGCGCCGATCAGCGTTCCCGTCGGTAAAGCCACCTTGGGACGGATTTTCAACGTTCTGGGCGAGCCTGTGGATGAAAGAGGGGCCGTTGACAACGAAGAAACCTCTCCCATTCACCGCTCGGCTCCCAAACTCACCGACCTGGAAACCAAGCCTTCTGTATTTGAAACCGGAATTAAGGTAATTGACTTGCTGACTCCCTATCGTCGGGGCGGCAAAATTGGTCTGTTTGGCGGTGCTGGTGTAGGCAAAACCGTCATTATGATGGAATTGATCAACAACATCGCCACCCAACACGGCGGCGTCTCCGTGTTTGCAGGTGTGGGCGAACGCACCCGCGAAGGAAATGACCTCTACAACGAAATGATCGAATCTGGGGTAATCAACAAAGATAACCTCAACGAATCGAAAATTGCTCTAGTCTACGGTCAGATGAACGAACCCCCCGGAGCGAGAATGCGCGTGGGTCTGTCTGGCTTAACAATGGCGGAATATTTCCGCGATGTGAACAAACAAGACGTACTGCTGTTTATCGATAACATCTTCCGGTTCGTGCAGGCGGGTTCTGAAGTCTCCGCGCTCCTCGGTCGGATGCCTTCTGCGGTAGGATACCAACCCACCCTCGGTACAGATGTGGGCGAACTGCAAGAACGGATTACTTCCACCACCGAAGGTTCGATTACCTCTATTCAAGCCGTTTACGTGCCTGCGGATGACTTAACCGACCCCGCACCAGCAACCACCTTCGCTCACTTAGACGGAACGACTGTATTATCTCGCGGTCTGGCGGCGAAAGGGATTTATCCGGCGGTCGATCCCCTCGGCTCTACCTCCACCATGTTGCAACCGAGCATTGTGGGTGACGATCACTATCAAACTGCGCGGGA
The DNA here is from genome assembly GCA_010672635.1 of Desertifilum sp. SIO1I2. Lineage (GTDB taxonomy): Bacteria > Cyanobacteriota > Cyanobacteriia > Cyanobacteriales > Desertifilaceae > Desertifilum. The sequence goes on from JAAHGE010000151.1 coordinate 8,852, forward strand.
AGTTCAGTCTACCCTGCAACGTTACAAAGAATTGCAAGATATTATCGCAATTCTGGGCTTGGATGAATTGTCTGAAGATGACCGTCTGACGGTGGCTCGCGCCCGTAAGATCGAGCGCTTTTTGTCTCAGCCGTTCTTTGTGGCGGAAGTCTTCACGGGTTCTCCTGGAAAGTATGTGAAGCTCGAAGAGACGATTAAAGGCTTTAAGATGATTCTTTCTGGCCAACTCGATGACCTACCGGAGCAAGCCTTCTATCTGGTGGGCAATATCGAAGAAGCGATCGCCAAAGGCGAAAAACTCAAGGGCTAAACCTTGGCCAAGGGTCATTGGTTGCCCGTTGGCGACCAATGGCTCAACGCCTAGAAGAATTCATCAGGAAGGACTATTAGGAAATGACATTAACTGTTCGCGTCATTGCACCAGACCGTTTTGTCTGGTGCAATA
>JAAHGE010000152.1 GCA_010672635.1 Desertifilum sp. SIO1I2
CAGGAATTCGCGAGTTTGGGGTAAATGTGCAAACGTTTAACGAGCTTTATTTTCAATTGCCCCTATATCGTAACGGCAAGTGGGTAATGAAAAAGATTTATCCGTATCATCGTCTAGTCAATCTTTACCCAATTAATCGATTAAATTATTGGATTGTTAAAAATCTAACAGCAGGAAAACGCGGTTCTTATCGTACAAAAGCACAAATTGCTAGCTTGTTTGTTCATGTGATGTGCGTGCGCTATCCCCTCTACTATCTCTACCTTTCAAAGTATGGACATCAGTATGACAAAATTATGCTAACGGATGTGCGCGATGTAATTTTTCAGCGAGATCCCTTTGATTTTGAAATTGGCGATCGCCTCTGTTGCTTCTTTGAAGAAGAGGGAAAAACTCTCAATATTGGTGATATTAATACTGAATGGATTGCCCAGGGATTTGGTCAAGAAGCGTTACAAGAAATTGGTCATTGTCGAACCTCTTGCTCTGGAACGACAATGGGCAGTCGCGACGCTATCATCAACTATTTAGAGGTAATGATCGACCAGATGATTACTTTAAAATGTCATACCTGGGGTATCGATCAAGGCGTGCATAACTACATTTTGCACAAAAGGTTGGTGCCAAATGTGAAATTTTATAATAATTACCAAGGCCCGATCCTAACGATGCATTATAGTGAAGCATCAAAGCTCAAATTCAACGAACAGGGCTATTTAGTTAACGAAGATGGTAGCACGATCAACGTTCTCCATCAGTACGATCGCCAAAGTCCTGAAATCAAAAGTCAGATGACCGTCTATCAACGTAGCGAATGCGTTTGTTAGCCTAACTTTGACTTCCCTACCATCAGCAGAGTGCCAGGAGTTTAAAAACTCCGATGATTAGACAGAACGAGCAAAAATAAACCGCTCTTTTGCGAGGTCTATAGATGCAGCTAAAACAAGTTGTTGCAACAGGCGATCCTAATTTTCTTTACCGCTATCAATATCTACTCAAAGCCCTAGAAGCCCATTGTCAGAATCTGCAACGCTTGCCCTGTGGCGATGTTTATAATAATAAACTTCCCCAAAAAGTAGCGGATACGGCTTATAAAGTTCTCTATAAAGTCTCCTTAAGCCAAGCCGATAAAATTTTTCATAAAAATCCCAAAGCCTATATTGCTAAATCGCGCAACGCCGAGAAAAAAATCCGACAACTGCCCTATAAACCTGACTTTGTTTTACAGATTTTTGGTTTATTTAGTCCGTTTTGGGATAACTTTGATATTCCTTATGGAATGTACTTAGATTACACAATGAAACTGGCTGCCGATAAATGGTCGCCCTGGTGTCCTTTTGATAATCCTCAAGATTTAGATGCCTGGTTGGAATGCGAACGCAGGGCCTATCAAAATGCGACCCATTTGTTTCCCATGAGTCAGATGGTGAAGCAATGCTTAATTGAGGATTATGGCGTCAAACCCGAAAAAATTACCGTTGTTGCTTCGGCGGGAAACTTCCACGAACCCTATGAGGGGAAAAAGAAATTTGGCACCTATCAACTGCTGTTTAACGGTTCCGACTTTGAACGCAAAGGCGGGCCATTAGTTTTAGAAGCGTTTCAGAAAGTTCGCCAAGCCCTCCCCCAAGCCCAACTGGTAATTATTGGTAAAAAGATTGACATCAACGAAATCGGTATTTTAAACCCCGGTCGAATTCGTTCCCACGATGAGTTGCGCGATATTTTCCTCAATACTGATATTGTGGTTGCCCCTTCCTATTGCGAACCCTTCCAAGAATTTTTACTCGAAGCCCTCAATTATGGCGTTCCTTGTGTCGTTTCCGATCGCGATGGAATGCCCGAAATTGTCGAACAAGGGGTAAATGGAATTTTAGTGGATCAACTGACCCCAGAGGCGATCGCCCAAACTCTCATTTCCCTGCTTCGAGATCCGAAACGCCTCGCCGCCATGTCCGATGCAGCCCGATCGAAAATTCAGACTACCTTAAATTGGGATAGCATCGCCCAAAAAATTGTTAACGCCCTTACCTAACCGACTCCCATGTCAAAAGACCGCTTGCGAGTCCTGCTGATCGCCCAAATTGCTAACCCCGAATGGATCAGCGTCCCCTTGGTGGGCTGGTCGCAAACCAGAGCGATCGCCAATATCGCTGATGCCCACATTATCACCGAACTGCCCAACCGGGAAGTCTTCCAGCGGGCGGGATGCGTTGAAGGCGAATACTTTACCATTATTGATACCGAACCCGTCCGCCAACCCATCGAGAAACTCATATCTCTACTACGGGGAGGGGAGGGAAAAGGTTGGACAACCGCGATGGCTTTCTCGGTTTTCCCCTACTATTACTTTGAACGCCAAGTTTGGCGGAAATTTGGCAAACAAATCGCTAACCAAGAATTTGATATCGTTCACCGCGTTACCCCCTTAAGTCCCACCATCCCCAGCATTCTAGGGGGAAAATGCCGTCAAGTCGGCGTTCCCTTTATTGTGGGGCCCCTCAATGGTGGCTTACCCTGGCCCAAAGCCTTCGATACCGTTCGCCGCCAGGAAAAAGAATGGCTGTCCTATGTTCGGGATGTCTATAAACTCTTCCCCGGCTATCGTTCCACCCGTCGCGATGCGGCAGCTATTCTGGTGGGTTCGCGCAATACTTGGGAACAAATGCCCGCACAGTATCGGGCGAAAAGCATTTACATCCCAGAAAATGCCATCGATCCGCAACGCTATTCCCTGCGTTCTGGAGTTCCCCAAACCCCGGTAAAAGTGGCGTTTGTCGGTCGTTTGGTTCCCTATAAAGGGGCGGATATGCTGCTAGAAGCGGCTGCACCCCTGATTCGCGATCGCCTTCTCACGGTCGAAATTATTGGCGATGGCCCGGATATGCCACGCCTACAAAGCCTGATCGCAGAGGAACAGCTTGCAGAGGGGGTAAAACTCGCAGGCTGGCTAGAACACGCCCAAGTTCAAGAAAGACTCGCCCAAGCTGATATTTTTGGTTTCCCCAGCATCCGCGAGTTTGGCGGTGCAGTTGTCATTGAAGCAATGGCGATGGGTGTCGTGCCGATCGTAGTAGACTACGGCGGTCCCGGCGAGTTTGTAACCCCCGATACAGGTTACACCGTCCCGATCGCGCCCCGTCCAGAAATTGTCCGGCGTTTCCGCGAGATCTTAACCGACCTGGCAAATAATCCTAGCGCGATCGCTCCTTTAGGACAACGCGCCCGCGATCGCGCCCTCAACCTGTTTACCTGGGAAAAGAAAGCCCAACAAACCCTAGAAGTCTACAAGTGGGTACTCGGACAGCGACCCGATAAACCGGACTTTGGTATGCCATTCTTTTAGATAGGGGAATATCAGGAATTGGAAGTCAAAAATGGATGTTAGCCTGCGTCTACTGCAAGAAAACGAACTTCAGGAAGCCGATCGCATTTTCCGTTTGGCGTTTGGTACCTTTATTAAACTTGCCGATCCCATGCAATTTTGTGGGGATGCGGGATATTTTCACCATCGCTGGAAAACAGACCCCAGTGCAGCTTTTGCGGCAGAAGTTGATGGTCAATTGGTGGGTTCTATTATTGCAGTGAATTGGGGGAGTTTTGGCTATTTTGGCCCCTTAAGCGTTCATCCCGACTTTTGGGGACAAGGAATTGCCAAGCAGCTTGTGCGGGCTGCGTGCGATCGCTTTGAGGCATGGAATAACCAGCAAACCGGGTTATTCACCTTTCCCAATAGCCCGTTGCATCATGGGTTGTATCAAAAATTTGGCTTTTGGCCCAACTATCTCACAATGGTGATGGGGAAAACGGTCAACTCTAGCCAAGCCGTTTCTAAGGAAGCACAATTTTCCCAACTCACCCCCTCACAACAACAGGAAAGCTTAAAATCTTGTAGGGAATTAACAAACAGCCTTTATCCCGGTTTGGATGTATCTGGGGAAATTCAAATCGTTTCTAGCCTCAACCTCGGCGATACCCTGTTGTTATGGGATGAGGCTGGGTTAGCAGGTTTTGCCGTTTGCCACTGGGGGGCAGGAACGGAAGCCGGAAGCGATACCTGTTATGTTAAGTTTGGGGCCGTCCAACCGGGAAGGCAAGCAGGCGATCGCTTTGAGCAACTCCTCAACTTGTGCGAAGCTGTCGCCGCTACCCAAGGTTTATCGCGCCTGTTAGCGGGTGTCAATTCTGGACGACAAGCCGCTTACCAACAAATGGTGAACCGAGGTTTCCGCACCGAAGTCACAGGCGTTACCATGCTTCAACCCCACGACAGGGGTTATAACCGCCCCGATATTTTTGCCCTAGATGACTGGCGGTAGTTCAAGCAGACGTTCCTTACAAAGCTACGCATTAACTGCTTCCTGTAATACCTCAATCAAATTGGGTTTCTCACTTGCGATCGCTTCATCACATAAATGCTTGTGATGGGGAAAACTGGGTAAATCCGGAAAATGCGGTGTACTGTCGTAGCGAAAAATGAGCTGATTCTGCTCATCTTGGCAGTGATAGCGATAATCCAGCCACGTTAGTCCATCAGCTTCGACCACAAGCGCTTCATTAATTTCTAGCAACAGTCCGCGCATAAACCGAATTCTCACCCGCAAAGTTGCCCGTTCTGGAGTTAACACCTCTTCCACATAGCGCTCAATATAAGCATCTTCTAATGCAATAAGTGCCTGCTCAATCCGAGCAAAATAATCAGATATCAACTTATGCAACATACTGCAAGCGTTTTTCTAAATCCTGCCGCAATCCCAAAAAGTGACGATAATCATTTACCCATTCAATAAAACATTCATCATCCGATAATTGCCCCTTGCTATAACGATCGAAAAACTCCTCAGAGGTCATATTGTGATGACTTTCATACAAACTCAGGCGTTTGGCCACTCCAATCAGCGCATCTAATGGTGATGTATAAACAATCTGTTGCTTTTGCATTTTTCCCTCGCTAGCTTCTCATACATCTATCTAACTGCTACATTTTCTCACCTGATTGATTGACTGACAAAACTGCTGAAAGTCCTACGCTATCGTAAGAGACTGTTTTTTGATTCAGCACTCAGCACTAAAAAAAAGTCCTCCCTATCGCCAGATAGAGAGGAGGATCAGTAAAGGAGAGGTTAACTATTGATTAGTGACGTTTTTTGCGGATTGGAGTGCCACAAGGATAAGTAGCGACGGGTTCCGCTGCAACCTCTTCAAAAACAGGAATGGGTGGAAGTTCGACTGGCTGGCGTTTTGCGGCTTCGTAGTCTGCCCGAAGTTGAGCCAGTAATTCTTCGCGACGATCGTAAAGACGCTTGAGCGATCGCGGCTTGCATTGCTGCATCACATAGGCAGTAATGATGGGTAGGGCGATCGTGCTATCGGTATAGCAAACAATCGTACTGGGGAGTTCATTCGGATCGACTTTACCCCAGCTTACCGCTTCTGAAGGGGTTGCACCCGACAAACCGCCCGTATCGGGACGCGCATCGGTAATTTGGACAAAGTAGTCATGTCCCCGTTCTTCCAAACCTAGCACTTCGTGAAGTTGGGGTTGGGTTTGCAGCAAGAAGTTTTTCGGACTGCCCCCCCCGATAATCACAGCAGCACTTTTGCCTTCGACTTCCGGGATACCCGACTCGCGGGCACCGTAGGCGATCGCCGCCGTTTCGTTAACATCTAAAGAAGGATCGATAACCAACTGAGATCCTTCTAATGCCAAAGCTGCCACGTTCATCCCAATGGAACTATCCCCAGGCGAAGAGGTGTAGATGGGGACGCCACATTCGTAAGCAGTCGCAAGCAGGCAGGAATTTTGAACGCCTAAGCGTTTTTCCACTTCCCACACATACTTACCTAATAAATAGTGAAATTCTGCGGTTCCCATGCGCTTTTGGAAGGCAGGCGCGCGTAAGATTTCCCGAATAAAGGCATCGGTTTGGAGCAGCACATCGTAGCCAAATACGATGTCATAAATCCGAATCCGACCTTCGTCGCGCAGTTTAACATCATCAGCAAACGGACTGCCTGCATACAAGCTCATCCCCAGTCCGTAGTGCATATCGTGGTACAGGTTGGCACCCGTGCTGATCATCCAGTCAATGAACCCGTTGCGGATCAAGGGAGCTAATACACCTACGCCAAACCCGGCAGGTGTCATGGCTCCCGATAAACTCACGCCGACTGTAACGCCGGGTTGCATGACTTCGCGAGTCAGCAGGTGACAAATTTCCCGCAGCCGCGCTGAATTATAAGCGGTAAAGTAACCGTCAATTAGATCGACGACGCCGATCTCAGTAGGCATGGGGGAGGGTGCAATTCTATGGTTGAGTAGTTTTGACATTTCGATACTCCAAATAAGGCGAATAGCATAAAAGAAATTGAAAGTGTACGTGTCGATCCCCATCGTTTGAAATCGCCAGGAGCAAGTGATATCTGCTATTGAGGATCTTTAGAATCTCAACAGCAAAAAACCGAGCCGCATGGCTAAATTCGCCAGATGATTGCTATTAACGGAGAGGATCTCCAAATCAATAGCCGTCTATTGGCGAACAGGTGCGTTACTTTAACGCAGCCCTTTGTTGTGGGGAAAAATTTTCGCTCTTGTAGGAGTAGACGAGACAATCAGTCCTACCATAAGAGCTTGACCGACCCAGTTCGTGCTATCTACATTTCGTAGAACTTAACGAACCTGAAGTTACAGGTCGGTCAGCTTATACTAGGTGCTTCACAACGATCCGCCCAAGAGAGAGCGGGATCGCACTTGCGCTTGCGTTTGAGTTTCATCTCCAGATACCATGAAGGTCTCCAAGGGTATCCGGTCAGGGCAGGGAATACCAATTTTGTCTTGCAACCTGAACTTAAGGATGAGCAATTTCACTCTAGCATTGATGTTGCTGAAGTAGCTCAATAATTTTACTTAAAGTTCGGATAAGGTTTGGCGATTCCGCAAAAAAGGACTGCTATCCCTGAAAAAGCAAGGGTTTTGGCTAGAACCTCTCCCTAAGATAGAAATTCACTTGACGGCAAATTTGCCGCCTAAATCTGCCACGATATTAGAAAACGCTCGTTGAGAGTTTGAGTTTATGGATCGGTCATCTTCTCCTGGTTCCCTCACATCCGAACAGTACCGCCAGAAAATGCAGCGCCGCAAGGAAGTTCAGGAACAACGCCTCGCGCAGGCTTCCCAAGAAAAGGGGCTAATTGTGGTCAATACTGGAAATGGCAAGGGTAAAACCACTGCGGCTTTAGGAATGGTACTGCGATCGCTCGGACATGGCTATCGGGTGGCGATCGTCCAGTTTATCAAAGGCGCTTGGGAACCGGCGGAGAAACAGGCGTTTAGCCCTTGGGTTCCGCATCAACTGGAGTTTCGCGCAATGGGGGAAGGCTTTACCTGGGAAACTCAAGATCGCGATCGCGATATCGAAAAAGCGACCCAGGCGTGGGAAACTGCCCTAGAGTACGTTCTCAACCCCGAATTTAAGCTCGTTTTGTTAGATGAAATTAATGTCGCCCTCAAGCTAGGCTATTTGGATGTAGATACGGTATTGGCAGGGCTGAAGCGCAAGCCAGAACAAACTCATGCGATCTTAACCGGACGCGGCGCGCCTCCTCAACTGATCGAACAGGCTGACCTAGTGACGGAAATGACTTTAATTAAACACCCTTTCCGCGAACAGGGGATTAAGGCGCAACCTGGAATTGAGTTTTAACTATGGAAATTCTCTCCGTTCAACTGGAAAATTTTAAGTCCCATCGCCAAAGCTATTTTGAGTTTGAGGCGGGAACCAATGCGATCTGCGGGGAAAATGGGGCGGGAAAAACCAGTATCCTAGAAGCGATCGCCTGGACGTTATTTAACTACAGCGACTACAGTAAGGATGACTTGATTCGCAAGGGATCTTCCCAAGCGCAAGTGGTGGTTAAGTTTATTTCCAGTTTGGATGGAAGAACTTACCAAATTCAACGCTGTACTAAGCGCGGCTACGAACTCTACGATCCTCAACTGAAGCGCAAGTTAGATTACACGAAGGTTGAGGATGTTACCCTCTGGTTGCGCCAACATCTGGGGGTGGCACAAAATACGGAGCTATCAAAGTTATTTTCAGATACTATTGGGATTCCCCAAGGAACGCTGACGACGGATTTTTTGAAGAAAGCGGGCGATCGCAAAAAGATTTTTGACCCTATTTTGAAGGTTGAAGACTATAAGCAGGCTTTTACCCAGGGTAAGGATTTAGAAAATCATGCCAAGCTTCAAGTTGGTCAACTCGAACAAAGTATTAATCATTACGAACTTCAGTTACAAAATTGGGATGAACTGCAACACGAAAGCCAGCAACTAAGTTTGGCAATCAAAGCGGATGAGGTTGAACTAGAATCTCTAAACCAACAATTAGTAACGTTAAAACAAACGCGAGATGAATTTGCTCAACTTGCCCAAAAAATTCAATCTTTAGAAGGTCGCTTGCAAACGGCAAATGCCCAGATTAATAGCCAAGTACAAGCTAATCAAATTCGCAATCAATCTCTAGAAAAAGCGCAGAAAAGCTTACAGATTTGTGAATCTACTCGTCCAGGATATTTAGCCTACCAGGAAGCTGAAGGTAAATTTCAGCAATTTGCCAAGCTTCAAGCTGAACGACAGACTCTTCTACAACAACGAGAACAGTTTATTCAACGCTTAAATCAATCTGAAGTTGATTTGCAATTACTCCAAGATAAAGTTAATCGCGTTCAAGATTATCAATCTCAACTCGACCGCTTTCAACCTTTGATCGAGCGTCAAGAGTCTTATGAATTGCAATGCCTTAAACAAGAAAAAACGCTACAAGAATTTCAATCGAATCAACGGGATAGACAAAGAGTAGAAGAGGAGTTGTTGCAACTGCAAGATAAGCTCAATATTCTTCAGGAAAGTATTGAAGAAATTCGCAGTTTAGAAGCGATTGTTCGGCAAATTCCAGAATTAGAAAAACAACAAAATACATTCAGTGAAAAGCTGAGTCGGATCGCCGCCGCTCAACAATTTAAGGAAAGTTTATCGGAGTTAGTCAAGCGAAGCGGACAAAAGCGCGATCGCTATTTAGTCCAACAGCAGCAAACCTTACAGCAACTCGATCCCTATCCTCAACTTCAAAGTCAAGTTAAAAATACGTTTGAATTAACCGATCGCTCTAATTTAGAGGTGGTGGAGGCTCTCCAAGCAATTCTTAGCGATCTGCATCAACAAACTTCTATCCAACAGCTTCGGCAGCATTTAGAAGCGCTACAAGGACAACTGAATACGGA
>JAAHGE010000153.1 GCA_010672635.1 Desertifilum sp. SIO1I2
GCACTATTACCAGCAAGACTTGCACTGGTATTTGCGCCAGCTTGAAGAAACGATTATTCAAGCACTAGCTGCCTTTAACCTCAAAGGCGATCGCATCGAAGGCCTAACAGGAGTATGGGTAGAAGGACATAAAGTTGCCGCCATTGGTATCAAAGTCAGTCGTTGGATTACCATGCATGGCTTCGCTTTAAATGTATCTCCAGACTTAAAAGGTTTTGCCAAAATTGTCCCCTGTGGCATTCCGGATAAACCCGTAGGCAGTTTAGAGCAATTTATCCCAGGTATTAAGATAGACCAAGTACGTCTGGAGATAGCCTCTGCCTTTGCGACAGTTTTCAAGGTGCAGCTTCGAGAGCTAGAACAGATAAGCATGGGTGCATCATTTTTGGACATCAAGTTGTCATAAAAAATCCTCCCCCTGTGGCATGAGGTCAACTTGGTGCCGTTTTTGACCTGACACGAACCGGCTCTCAGGTATAGCCCATGTCCCTTTCTTCCTCAGTCTACTCAGATGAATCGCATTGGCTAGACTTACTTTCTATCGATTCATCCCTCCAGAAAACTAGTCATTCCTCCAACTTAGAGCAGGATGACAGCGCGCTTTTGCCCGGAAAATTCTTAGAGGAGCCGCACACGCGACCTATTGAACTCCGAACGATTCAGCGCTATAGCTCAACTCATATCAACACGTCTGCTCGAATATTGGGTGGGGGGCCTGCGGCCCCTTTAATGCCCTTGCGGGAGCGAGATGTCAAAGCCCTATCGGACTTTTTCGATCCGATGAATATGGCAGAAGTTGAGGCAGATATCCTGCAAAACCTGCTTTGGCTTTGGCCTGAACCTTGTTGGGAAGAAGATCCCTATGAATTTCTACGGGAGTATTTATAAAGCGGGGTATATAGAAGGGCAGGAAAAAAATGCTGGCATTCCAGCCAATCGTAGAAATTAGAAGGGAATATCATCTTCATCGGGAACTGCTGGCGCATCGGGGTAGGTGTCGCGAGCGGGAGTGGTCGCCGGAACTTGAGAAGTCATTGCCGGTACACCAACGGCCGCTCTCGCCGGTTCTGGTATGCTTTGAGGGCGCGGCGTAGAAGTAGCAGTTGTGGAAGGGACTAAGGGACGAGAGGCACCTTGAGCGGCTGCTGTAACGCTATGAATTCGCGAAACCGTTAATTCAGCTCGTTTTTCTTTGAAGCCTTCTTGTCGGTCTATGGTATTCATATTCAGCCGGCCTTCTAGGATAACGCGATCGCCCTGATGGTAGCTTTCTTGAATTTCTCTTGCCAGGTTGCCCCATCCTACAACTTTGAGGGTAGAAGGGGGATCTTCAGCCCGCAAGCCAGAAAACTCCACCATCATTTCCACTACTTCGAGTTGATTATCTTGGGTATAGCGTAATTGCGGTTCTTGAACAATCTCCGCCATGAGAATGCAACTATTCATGCGTTAATTCTCTCAATAAGACTTCCCAATTCTAGCTTTTTCGGAGTTGGGGAAGAAGAGGATGGGGGGTGGGGAGATGGGGGGAAGAAGGGAGTTGGGAGTTGGGGAAGAAGAGATAGAAAAACTTGATAACTAACTATCAACTCAGCACTCTATTCCCTCGATCCTCTCCCGAACTCGGAACACCGCTGCTTGGTGTGCAAGCTACGGAACCCGGTACTTTACAATCTTTTCCCCCATTCCCCCATCCCTTTCTCTACTCAGCACTCAGCACTCAGCACTCTCTTAAGGCTATTTTTCGTCTACTGTTTTTTCCTCTTCAATGAAATCTTGAACGCGGGTGCGGTATTCCCAGAGGGCGTGATCGGTCCAATCGCGATCGCTACTATTGGCGAAAATATGAACGAGGGGTTCGCCAGCGTCGGGAAGAACGAGTACCCAGTTATCAGAATGGGGGTCAAAGATTTTTACCCCATCGACTAACTCTAAATTGTCGGGGGGGTGAGTCTCGACTAAATAACGCATCAGCGCCCCCTTAGAAGTCCAGGGACAGCGGACGGTGTAGGTTTTATGATAAATGCGGGGTAAATCTGTTCGCATCGCTCCAAGCGATCGCTCTTGCAACATTAACATCTCGATCAGCTTCGCCGTGCAGAACATGGCATCAAAGCCAGGATGGAGTTGCGGGAAGATAAAGCCCATATCGCCGCTACCGCCTAAGACTGCGTTTGGGGTTTGGTGACACGCTTCCATCAATGCGCCGGGGTTGGCTTTGGCTCGAATCACTCGACCATCGTGGCGGCGGGCGATCGCTTCTACTGCACTCGAAGCGTGAACGGGTACTACTACTGTACCGCGCGGGTGAGCAGTTAAAATCAGATTCACCATCAGCGCAGTGAGCATTTCGCCGCGAATGGGGGCACCTGTTTCATCGAGAACGACCAATTGTTCGCCGTTTGCAGCAACTTGCACGCCAAAGGTTGCTTTTAGCGCATCCACCACGCGTCCTAACTGTTCGAGCAAGCCTTCGCGATCGCCTGCGGTGGTGGGAATTTGGTTTAAGCTGGCATTAAGAACTACAGCATCAATGCCAAATTTAGCCAGCAATTGCGGTAGAACGGCTCCGCTGACGGCATAGGCGTAGTCAATCACCACTTTGGAGTGAGAATTGCGAAGCGCTTCGACGTTTAGATGTTTCTCAAACGCCGTTAAATAAGTATCAATGACCTGGGAAGGATAGTTGACGTTGCCAATTTCATTAATTTGGGCGCGTCGGAGGTCTTCTTTAAAGTAGGCTCCTTCAATCTTTTTCTCGCGGGCTTTGGAGATGTTAATGCCGTTGTGATCTAGGAATTCAACTAAAATCGAGTCTTGGCGTTCTGGGTGCAAGCGAACGTGAACGCCGCCAGCCACGCCCATTTTAGGAATGACGGTGCGGGCAATGGGAAGGGACGTTGCTTCTAAGTTTTGAACGTTGATCCCGACAGACATTAAACCGGAAATCAGCGATCGCGATACCATCCGAGAGATGCTGCGCTGATCGCGAGATGCCGTCACTTGAGTACCCGGTTTCAGGGTAGAACCAAACGCTGCCCCCAACTTCACTGCAAACTCTGGGGTAATGTCAATATTGGCTAAACCGGAAACGCCGCGCTGTCCAAATAAGTTGCGATGGGCTGTACTGCCCCAAATCAAGTTAATATTAAGCGTTGCGCCCGATTCAATTTCTTTACTCGGCCAAACGCGCACGCTAGGGCTAATCTTGGCTTCTTCTCCCACCGTGGATAAAGAACCCACGACTGCGCCTTCTAGGACTTGCGCCCGACGGTCTACCCGCGTTCCTCGCGCAATTACGCAGGCTCTCAGGTGCGCTTCTTCGCCGATAATCGCCCCATTCCAGATAATCGGACGCTTGAGGTCTGCATCTGCACCAATGGTGACATTATCACCGATCGAGGTACCCGGTTCGATTTGGACGCGCGGACCAATACGGCAATTACTGCCAATGAGGGCTGGCGGACTAATCTTAACTGAGGGATCGATAAAGGTATTTTGACCCACCCAAACGCCGGGGGAATGTTCCTCGTAGGCGAACTCTAGCTTAACGGCGCGGTTGAGTCCATCGTACTGAGCCTCGCGATAGGCATCGAGGTGGCCGACATCGCACCAATAGCCATCGGCAACGTAACCATACATGGGTTCGTCTTTTTCGAGCAAGAGGGGGAAAAGATCCTTAGAAAAGTCGCACTCTTGATTTTCCGGGAGATACTTTAAAACTTCGGGTTCTAGGATGTAGGTGCCGGTATTGACGGTATCGGAGAAGATTTCGCTAGTTGAAGGTTTTTCTAAAAAGCGTTTAATTTTGTAGTTTTCGTCTGTAATCACCACGCCAAATTCAATCGGGTTGGGGACGCGGGCTAAGACGAGGGTTGCTTTTGAACCTTTTTCTTTATGAAAGGCGATCGCAGAACTTAAGTCAAAGTCAGTAATGCTATCCCCGCTAATCACCAGAAACGTAGAATCAAGCAATTCTGCAATGTTTTTAACACAACCTGCCGTTCCTAGGGGCTGATCTTCCTCAACTGCATAGGTCATTTGCACGCCAAAATCACTCCCATCTTGGAAGTAATCGCGCATCACATCCGGTAGATAGTGTAAGGTTGCAATAATCTCTGTGATTTGGTGCCGTCTGAGTAAGTGAACAATATGTTCTGCAATCGGTCGATTGAGAATTGGCACCATTGGCTTGGGTAGCGCACAAGTTAAGGGTCTGAGCCGCGTTCCAGAACCACCGGCCATCAGCACTGCTCGCATACATCCTCCTTCCTTTCGGTACTCTATTGATTGGCAATTTGGCTAAAATTTAAGAAATGGTTGATGTTTAGTGCAATCTTTTCTCTAAGTCTCCTACGACAGGGGGATCTTGAGCTATCTCTCAAAAGACTCACTTCAAAGGCTGGCTGGTCTAGTCCCACTACTTTTTGCCTAAAGTCGTCCTCAACAATTTCCTAGCTCTATCGAGCGGTTCCTCTCTCTAAAGACAGAGAGAGCGAGCTTTTGTCTTCTAGGTCTGGGTGCAGTTTACCATAAGCCACTGCTGCTCTGCTTTGAGAGGGCTTTTTGGGTTTGGTGAGTTGTTTGGCAAGATTGCTACACTGAGGAGTGAGGCCGCAATTGTTAGAAATTGCCTCCGGCTCGACTGTAGTTAATGGTTGCAAATTCCGATCGATTTTTTGGGTAGATTGCGATGCACAACTTACTAGTGTTTGGCTTGATAGTGGTTTATATTGGCGGGATTTGGAAGTTCTGGCGGGGATTTGAGCGCACCAACTTTACTCGCAGTTTTGCTAACAAGCTCTCTTTGGCGTTACTTTGGCCGGTTTTACTGGCTGCGAATCCCACCTACCGCCGCAATTTTAGAAAAGCGCTCAAAGGCTAAGGGAGCTAACGCTAGGGGGTGATGAGTCTTCAGGGGAGGATCTCAACTGGACGCTCATCGTTATTTTTCTGCTCTGATGTTCCTTCAAGATCGCGTGCATGTCTAAACAAGGTTCAAATTCTGCGGACAACGCTCACTGGTTTAGTTTGACGAATGTCTCGGAAGACTGGAATACCAAGCTTTCAGCCGTTGCCACTCGCTATAACCGCGCCTATCGTCAAGAAGCGTTTGAGTTACCAGCGGAGGTGGAGGCGATGCCTATTTTTAGAGAATGGACATCGGGTAGCTTGGAGGCGAAGGTGGCGTCGCCATTTTGGGAAGTTGCCCAACCCAAAAAGGGACAGCGCTGTTTAGATATAGGCTGTGGTGTTAGTTTTTTGATTTACCCCTGGCGAGACTGGGGAGCATTGTTTTACGGATTGGAAATTAGTACGGTAGCTCAAGAGGGACTGAATGCGCGCGGTCCCCAGCTTAACTCTAAGCTGTATAAGGGGGTTGAGTTAGGGGCTGCTCATGCGTTAGGTTATCCCGATGCTCAGTTTGATTTGGCGATCGCCACAGGTTGGAGTTGTTACTATTCTCTCTCGTACTGGGAAACGGTTGTCGCTCAGGTGAAGCGGGTGCTTCAGCCGGGAGGGGTGTTTGTTTTTGATGCGCTTAACCCCGATGCTGCCTTAGCAGAGAATTGGGCGATCCTGGAAACCTACCTGGGGGCAGAAGTCTTTTTAGAACCCCTAGCCGAGTGGGAAGCTATCGTTCGCCAGGGCGGTGCCAAGATTGTCAAGCAACAACCGGGCGAACTGTTTACGCTCTACAAGGCTCAATTTGCTTAGGCGATCGCCCTTTCTTTTACTCAATAATTGCCCCGCGTGCGATTAACTCTTGTTTAGTCGCTTCAGAGAGATCGGGATTATCCTGAAAGCGGGTGTTTTCCACCTTAGCCCCGCTGAGGGTGACGCCTTTGAGTTGAGTCCCAATCAGTTGAGCTTCGCTTAAATTGGCGTCGGTTAAATCTGCACCTGTGAGATTGGTGTTTGTTAAATTTGCTTGCGTGAGATTGACGCGTTGCAAATAAGCGCTACACAAATTTGCCCCAACTAACTGAGCTTGACTGAGATTGGCACGCGGTAGAATTGTCCGCAAGTCTGCGTGGTTCAGGTTGGCAGAACTTAAGTTTGCATCGCGTAAATTGGCATTGCTTAAACTCGCGCCGCTGAGATTAGCCTTTTGGAGTTGAGCGTGATTGAGATCGGCTAAGGTCAAATCTGCACCGGCAAGATTCGTCTGTTGCAGGTTGGCAAAACTCAAATCGGCATAGTGCAAATTCACCCCCTCTAGATCGGCTCCAGCAAAATCTTCTAGGGGGTTTAAGCCCAGTTGTTGGGCATTTTCTAGAAAATTGGTGGTGCGGGTTGGGATTAAAAACGCGATCGCGATCGCCCATTGCTGTTCAAAACAGCGTTGAGCTTGCTGGCGATCGCCGAGAAAGTCATAGATACTTCTCAGACTGGCTAAGGCTTTGCCTTGAGCAAACGGATCGTTCAAGGATTGAGCAAGGGCGAGACGCTCTTGTAAATAGGCGATCGCACTTTCCGAGCGATCGAGCTTTAAAGACGCATTGGCTAAATTTTCCAACGCATTGCCTTCACCTTGCGGATCGGCGATCGCTCTAGCAATTTCTAAATGTTGAAGATAATAGGCGATCGCCCCCGATACGTCCTCTAACGCCTCGCAGACGGCTCCCAAATTGCCTAAAGCTGCTCCAGAGCGCTGGTAATTTCCGGCCGCTTGATAGAGCGCTAGCGCTGCTTGCCAAGATTGTTGAGCTGCGTCAAAGTCCTCCGCTTGATATTGAGAAATGCCTTGTTTCAGCAGACGATCTGCATCTTTGCTCATAGTATCTATTGGTTCTCAAAAAACCCAAAATTCTTCTAATCGGCCCATCACTAGGCGTCGAAAATTGCCCCGCGTTTCATTAACTCAAGCTTCATCGCCTCCGTCAATCCCGTATTTTCCTGAAAACGCGCCCGTTCGACTTTGGTTCCTGCAAACACAGTATCGGTCAGATTGGCGATCGCAATTCCCACACCCGTTAAGTCAGCTTGAGATAAATTCGCCTCCCTAAGATTGGTATCGCTTAAGTTCGCCTGAGATAAGCTCGCTTCCTGCAAGTTTGCCCCTTGCAAATTCGCCCCGCTTAAATTCGCCAGCGCCAAACTCGCCCGATGCAAATCCGCCCCCTGCAAGTTTGCATTGCTCAGATAAGCACCGCTTAAATCGGCTCCCGCCAAATTTGCACCGCTTAAATCCGCATCGCTCAAATCGGTGTCGCACAGATCCGCACCCCGCAGATACGTTCCCTGAAAATTGGCTTCTGCGAGATCGAGGTTTCTCAAATCTACCCCCAATAAGCGAGCGCCTGCAAAATCTTGAGTCGGTTCGAGATCTGCTAGCTTTGCCAACTCCAAAAAATTATCCGTCTGTGCCGTCAGCAGAGTGCGGATCGTCGTGCGGATGAGCGCGGTATCTGGAAGATGGACTTCAGCCGCAAGAATACTCGATTCTTCGGGTATATTCAGCGTCCACGTCACCTGACTGAGATAGGGTTGCAGTTTAATCTCAAACAGCATTAAGGCGATTTTACGCTCAACAACCGCTAGCAGATTGGGCGCAATGCTATGAGGCCACAACCCTTCAGTTTCAGCAATCTGAATATTTTCAGGGGAAACCCTAAAGGTGAGGCTAACTTCAGTTGCTTCGTTTTCTACTTCGAGGGTTGCCAGATAGGCTTTATCTAGGCGACCGTGTAAATGAGGCGTGACTTTGGGTTGAAAGATCCACGTTGGAGCCTCCCCGGAAATAAAAGTTGCTGTGAATTGGGGCGTTTCGAGGGAACTCCCTTGGAGGAATTGACCATTGCTGAGTTGAAGTTCGAGCTGACCCCCGTTGAGTTCAACCGTAGCATTCCCCTCACCTAATGTTTCTTTCGTCGGGAGAAAACTGAGGTTCAGGTAGAGATCGAGCTGTTGCCCGTTGGGAGTTGCCAGAACTTCCATGAGCAGATAATCGGAACAGCGATTTTCCTGAATAAATGAAATTTCGTCTGATAGGGTCATCGGATCTGAGGTGAATTTCGAGCTTGCTCAAAATTATGACTGAAAAACAGCAACAGCATCTCAAACATTTAGGGACGTTTCTGCAAGAAAAACGTCCCTAAGCAAAACTGAGTATTTAATTTTGGTGGCTCTATTACCAGTAATTTTTAAAGGTTCTCAATTTCAGAGGCTCGACTCCCAACCGGTGAGTTTAGCTCATTGAGGCGTTACTGCGATCGTAGGTGTTGCGAAAACTACTTTGAGGTTTGCCTTGGATGGCTGTCCAATGATCGAGATCGTCAACGGGTAAGCCCACCTCGGCTGCCGAACGGCTTAACAAGGACTGCTGGCGATTCTTGATCATGTGGTGGTGGCGCATCATCAATGCACGAGCTTGATCGTGAGCAGACATGGGGGTAGCCTCCGTTTTGGTTTAGGGTAAAGTTCATTTGCCTTCGTTAATTAGAATAGCAAAATAAACTGTAGTTAATTTTACAAAATGAGCATTTTTAACAAAAATTAATAAAATCTCTCAGAAATATAAGAGTGGCTTGCTGAGGAATTCCCTCAAGCGGTAAGCTTTTTGCATGAGTCGGGGAATGGAAAGATGGTGCAGATGCAGGAAAAACGCTTGCAGGTTGGAAAATGGGAATGGTTTTATCGAGAAGCAGAACCATTCAACGGAACGGATAAGCCACCTGTCATCCTGCTGCACGGGCTTCCCGCTCAAAGCTATAGTTGGCGCGAGGTTTTACCGGCCTTAGCCAGTCAAGGCATGAGAGCGATCGCCCCCGACTGGCTGGGTTTTGGTTTTTCGGCCAAACCCGATCGCCGAGAATTCCGCTACACCGCAGACGCTTTTGTCCAAGCTTTGGCAGAGTGGATCGACCAACTAGAAATTGAGCGCTTATCCTTAGTCGTTCAAGGCTTTGTCGGATCGTCAGGTTTGCTGTACGCCCTACGTTACCCCGAAAAAATTGAACGGCTGGCCATTTTAAACGCGCCTCTGTCACCAGAAGCCAGAATCCCCTGGAGGATTAAGCAACTAGGTTTGCCCCTAATGGGAGAAATGATGACCCAAGACCCCTTATTAGTCGATCGCACCCTAGAAGGGGGGGGCAAATACCAAGTGGCAGATAAAGATTTAGATGTTTACCGCGCCCCATTCCTCAAGGCTTCTGCTTGGCTGACGGGCAGCCACGGATCGTTAATGCCCCAGATAATTTGCGTTGGTTGAGTCCAATTGGCAAAACCGGAGGCAATTTTTGAGGTAACTTCCGCAAGGCGCAGGTTTTGCA
>JAAHGE010000154.1 GCA_010672635.1 Desertifilum sp. SIO1I2
CATGCTGGAGGCCGAGGTCGCGCGGGCACAGGTTGTCGCGCCGGCCGATGTGCCGCCCGACACGGTGACGATGAACAGCCATGTCACCTTCGGCTACGAGCATGCCCGGCGTGCGCATTGGCTCACGGCTCTCCTCAGTTTTTAGCTATGCTGCTAATAAGCCCGCAAGGAACCTCCCCGCATGAAACTGATTTTGGTGATTGAAGACGAGCAAGCAATTCGCTCAAATATGCTCAAGCTCTTGACGTTGAGTGGATTTCAAGCGATAGGTGCTGAAAATGGCAGGATGGGCGTTCAAATGGCACAAGTCTATTTACCCGATCTCGTTCTGTGCGACATTATGATGCCAGACCTAGACGGGTATGAGGTATTAAACACCCTTAGACAGCAGCCAGAAACTGCAATGATTCCGTTTATTTTTCTCAGTGCTAAAGCAGAGCGTTCTGACTTGCGCTACGGGATGAACCTCGGTGCTGATGATTACGTCACCAAACCCTTTACCAGTCGAGAACTCTTAGAAGCCATCAAAGCGCGCCTTACCAAACAAGAAACCGTCACTCAACCCTACGTAGACGAGATGAAACGGGCTGCGGAATCTCTCAGTACCGTGGCTTACTGCGATCCGCTGACCAGTTTACCAAATCGGATTGTTTTACGCCATCGCATTCAAGAAGCTATCGTTCAGGCTCAACGCTCTTCTCAGTTAGTCGCCGTCATTTGTCTGAATATCGATCGCTTTAGCGAAATTAACGTCACCCTCGGTTACAGCATGGGCGACTCGGTGTTACAAGCAGTTGCCCAGCGCTTGTCTCAATGCGTTAGCCCTCAAGATACGGTGGCTCGACTGGGGGGTGATGAGTTTAGTCTTGTGCTGGTGCGCGTTCCCGATCGCGAGGCGGTGATAGAGTTAATGTCCACAATCTTAGGCGCTCTGCGCGCTCCTTATTTGATTAATGGAGAAATTATTAGCCTGCGCGCGAGCGTGGGGATAGCTTTATACCCAGAACATGGTGCTAACCCCGATCAACTCCTCTCGCGAGCCGAAACGAGCATCCGTTGGGGACGCAAACAAGGCGAGAAGGAATTTCAGTTCTATCAACCTTCGATGGATTTGATCGATGCAGAGCGTCGTCTGTTGGAAACCGATTTGCGCTCGGCTTTAGAGAATGATGAGTTTTTGCTTTACTATCAACCCCAAGTTAATTTAATTACAGGGCGAGTGGTGGGGATGGAGGCGTTGGTGCGCTGGCAACATTCCCAGCGCGGTTTGCTC
The DNA here is from genome assembly GCA_010672635.1 of Desertifilum sp. SIO1I2. GTDB lineage: Bacteria > Cyanobacteriota > Cyanobacteriia > Cyanobacteriales > Desertifilaceae > Desertifilum. The sequence continues at coordinate 1,274 of JAAHGE010000154.1, forward strand.
GCTCCCGATCGCTTTATTCATTTAGCAGAAGATTTAGATTTAGTGATTCCGTTGGGAGCTTGGGTATTAAAACAAGCCTGTTTGCAAGCTCAAGCTTGGCAATCGATTAGTTTGGTGCCGTTGCGAATGTCGGTGAATCTTTCGGCGCGACAGTTTAAACAGACAAATTTAGCCGCCTGTGTTGCTCAAACGCTTCAAGAAACGGGATTGAATCCTAAGTTACTGGTGATGGAGGTGACGGAAACCAGCTTGATGGAAGATATTGATGATACGGTGGCAAAACTGCGAGATTTGAAAGCGATTGGTATGGAAATCTCGATTGATGATTTTGGGACGGGATATTCTTCGCTAAACTATTTGCGGCGCTTTCCGCTCGATACGTTGAAGATCGATCGCTCGTTTGTGGCGCAGGTGATGTCAGATTCTAATGATGCGGCGATCGCAACGGCGATTATTGCAATGGCACAAAGCCTCAAGCTGAAGGTGATTGCTGAAGGGGTTGAAACCGAGGATCAACTGGCGTTTTTAAGAAAACACGGTTGCTATGCCATGCAAGGATTTTTATTTAGTCCAGCGTTGCCGGCCGCAGAAATTGAAGCGCTACTCAAACAAGATAAGCGCTTAAATGCGCTGACGACTAATTCTTAAATTCGTACTTCACTCTCAGGGTTCCTACTCAATAGAATTTAACTCAGTTCGCCGACTTAATAAATGGGGTTGCTCTTGATGCAAGAACAACCCTTGATTTATTTTATGGATGAGTTTAGGCAGATCAATGTTTTTTATGATACTGACGAAACAACCGATTATTCAGGTAGGTTATCTTGCAAGTCGTCAGGATCGACATAGTAGCAAACGGCTTCATCTAAACAAATTAAAGCCCAACCCGATTCGTCAATTCCATGTAATTGGTAGGACGTATGGGGAACGAAAAATCCCTTGTGATTGCGGGTTTCGGGTTTGACGCTAACGGTTTCAGAATTCATGACTACCCTTCCTTCTACTCTTAAAAAATAACTAAAACAAATCGATTTAGTTTGTAAATCCTATCACTGGATTTCTAAAATTTGCATAAAGTTGTCTAAAATAATATTGACTTATGTAAATAAAAGGCAAATCTTTACTAGGATGGTTGACAAATATCTGCAATAGTGTTTAAAAACCTGATGAAGAGAAGCAGGTATAAATACTTGAATTTGATTACATTACCGGAAAAGCGATCGCTCTAACTCAATATTAAGCAATATTAAGAAACTCCTCAGAATTGTCCCCGATCGCTGCATTTTCCCCTGGATTTTGGAGGCTGCGGATGAGACAAAGAAAACATTGAAAACCTAAAAACTGTATTGCTGTATGCGCCTTCTCGGTAGATAGCAATATAAGGTGAAACAGGTAGGAAGCGCCCGGAACGTGCAACCCTTCTGGAAGATTGCCAAACGCGATCTAGACGGTTGTGGGGGACACAGACGCGAACAAACTTCTACCGTTCTGGTTAAAACTCAGTAAAATCTTCAAAGGTCATTTGGTAAAGGGAGAGGGGTAAATGAAGCTAGCTGCCAGAGTGAGTCAAGTGACGCCATCCTTGACACTGGCGATTTCTGCCAAAGCAAAGGCAATGAAGGGACAAGGAATTGATGTTTGCAGCTTTAGTGCTGGCGAACCTGATTTTGACACGCCGGATCGCATCAAAGCCGCAGCCAAACAAGCCTTAGACGAGGGAAAAACCAAGTATGGGCCGGCGACGGGAGAACCTCGACTGCGAGAGGCGATCGCCCATAAGCTAAAAACGGATAACCAGCTTTCCTATCAGGCGGAAAACATTATCGTCACCAATGGCGGCAAGCATTCTTTATATAATTTAATGGTGGCCCTGCTCGATCCGGGCGATGAAGTTATTATTCCGGCCCCATACTGGTTAAGCTATCCAGAAATGGTGAAACTTGCAGGCGGTACGCCTGTAATTGTAAAGACCGAGGGTTCAACCCATTACAAAATTACCCCGCAACAACTGCGCGAGGCGATTACCCCGCAGACAAAACTCTTCATTTTGAATTCCCCCTCTAATCCAACGGGGATGGTTTATACGCCCCAAGAGATTCAAGCACTCGCAGAAGTTGTAGTAGATAGCAATATTTGGGTGGTTTCTGACGAGATTTATGAGAAGATTCTTTACGATGGGGCAACTCACTTAAGTATTGGGGCCGCTAGTCCGGAGGCCTTCTCGCGAACCATTATTAGTAATGGGTTTGCGAAAGCCTACTCGATGACGGGGTGGCGAATTGGCTATCTCGCGGGGCCGGTGGAGTTAATCAGCGCGTGCAGTACCATCCAAGGACACAGTACCTCGAATGTGTGTACCTTTGCTCAGTATGGCGCGATCGCAGCTTTAGAAGGATCGCAAGACTGCGTGGAAGAAATGCTTCAGGCATTCGCCAAGCGCCGCGAGGTCATGTTTAATGGCTTAAATGCGATCGATGGCATTGGTTGCGTGAAGCCGGATGGTGCATTCTACATGTTTGTGGATATCAGCCAAACCGGGTTGTCCTCTTTGGCATTCTGCGAGAAGCTGTTAGAAGCCCAACAGGTGGCTGCGATTCCGGGTATTGCGTTTGGTGAAGATCGCAACATTCGCTTTTCCTATGCGACGGATATGGCAACGATAGAAAAAGGTTTAGAACGCTTAGAGACGTTTGTGCGATCGCTGCTCTAAGCTGTTGCATCACAAGTAAACCATCTTCTGAGGTCAGTTGGGTGGAACTTTAGTGAAACCCAACCCCTTGGCGGGTTCGGTTAGGTTGTGCCAAGCTTGACGCAGCTTACCCTAAAATTGCCTTAATCCTAGATTGACTGCTTTTTTATGAATCAAGTTTTAAACCCCAATCAAGTTAACCTGATTAATCAATTTATTGTTGCCAATACCCTCGAAAAGATTTTAGGAATTGAAAATCAACGGCACTCGGTTGAATCATTTTTAACGTCTCAGGGTAATTTAGACCCTAATCAGGCTCTCCAGTTTCAACAACAGCTAGCAGGAGCCTATAATAACTTAGCCAATACCCTCGTACGCCAAAACCAACTTGACGAAGCGCTGCACTATTATAACCAGGCGTTTCAACTCTCCCAGCTTCTGAATCCAGGCGATCGCGCTCGCCTGCTTTATAGTATAGGTAACGTCTTCATTAGCAAGCAGAACCTAGAAGAAGCCGAATCCTATTTTCGGAAATCCTTAGAAATCGATCCGAATTTAGTCGTTAGCCAACAACAACTCAATCGCCTGCAATACGAGAGACACAACTCCCAAAAAGGGTATCAATTCACCCAAGATTGGTTTAGTCCCAGTATAGAAGCGTGGCAAAAACACTTACAGCGTTTTGTAGATTATCCTAACCTGCAAGTTCTGGAAATTGGCAGTTGGGAAGGTCGTTCCGCCTGTTGGTTAATCGAGAATATTCTCACCCATCCAACTGCGAGAATTACCTGCGTCGATACCTTTGAAGGCAGCTTAGAGCATCATAACTGGTATTCTCAAGACTATATTCGGTCGGTAGAAGGTCGGTTTGACCATAACATGACAGCCACCGGACATCCCGAAAAAGTCATTAAGTTAGTCGGGAGTTCTCATGAAGTATTGCGATCGCTCCCCTTCCAAACCTACGATCTGATCTATATCGACGGTTCCCATATTGCCAGCGATGTCGTCATAGATGCCAGTTTAAGCTGGCTGCTAGCCAAAGTCGGAGGAATGATTATTTTTGACGACTACTACTTCAAATTTGCTGAAAACTCCCCCGACAACACCCAAATTGGCATTGATGCCTTTCTAAAAGCGTTCACCCCTCGGATTAAAATCTTGCAACAGGATCGTCAAGTCGTCCTCGAAAAACTCAGCGCTTAACCTCAAACCGACTGAATCCTTCCGGCGTTTCAGAATGGGTTTCTACGGCATCTACCACCGCCGCAGGCGGCCCTTGATGGCACCAATCAAGGAGGGACTCCACCGCCCTCGGTTCCCCCTCAAATACCGCTTCCACGCGCCGATCCGGAAGGTTCCGAACCCAACCCTTAACGCCATAGCGTTGTGCCATTTCCACCGTAGAAAAGCGATAACCCACCCCTTGCACTTTTCCAGAGATAAAAACATGAGTGCGAATAATTCCGGCGGGTGAGGGAGAATCAGTCATAGGAACCGCGCTTTAGAATAAAAAAGTCAGTCAACTGTCGCTAATAGTTTAGCGGATGGATAGCAATTCCCTAACAGCGATCTGAGGAACTCCGAGCGGCGCTATGTTTCTAATTGAACCCTTTGCATTGTTAAGCCATCGCTTCGTAGCTGCATTAACCACCCTTCCCAACGCCTCAGCCTGGGGAGTTGCAGCCGCCCTGTTAGGCGTTTATACTTTAATCGCCTTACCGATTGGCTTTCAATTCGGCTTTATTCAACGGGATACCCAAACCTCACCCAAAGTTATCTGGGATGTGCTGTTACTTGCATTAATATCGCCAGCCTTATCTGAAGAGTTATTTTTCCGGGTGCTATTACTTCCCCATTCCAGTGAAGGATGTTCGCTAGCGGCATTAGGATTTTGGGGAATTGCAGGGTTAATTGTCTTTATTCTCTATCATCCCCTAAATGGAATCAGCTTTTTCCCTGCCGGACGCCAGACCTTTTTTAATCCGGTATTTTTAGGGTTAGCTGCCCTCTTGGGAATGATTTGCACGTTAGCCTATTGGCATAGCGGCTCCATTTGGCCCGCCGTTGCCTTACATTGGATTGTAGTGGTGGTGTGGTTGTTGCTGTTTGGGGGATACCGCCAACTCCACCGAGAATTAGCGTAAAAGAGCAGGTTTGAGCTATTTTTAGGGTGGAAGCGATCGCAACTCTTTAAAACCCAGATGAGTCAGAAAACGGTGGGCCAGCAATTCCGGTGGCGCAATTTCTGGGGAACTGTCGCAGGGTTGACCCTGGTGGCGTTCATTCATGCAGTACCGAGTTTCCTATCTTTGCCCAATAAAGCTAAACAGTCGGCGGCGAAAGCAGAATTGCTAGAAATGAACCACGAACAGCAACAGGCTTACGTGCAGCAGGGAACTTTTCTGAGGGGTAGCAACCGCCAAAGCAGTCTGAATGCCTATCGTTTTTCGACGCAACACAACGGCGATGCAGTTTACAGCAAGGCAATCCCGATTAGAGAATATGAGTTTAGTGAATTTTTCATTTTTCCCTGGAATCGGTTTGTCCCGTTAAGGTCTTATATTGGAGTTGTGATTGTCACCAACGCACAAAAGCGAGAAACCCTATCGACAATTTGTGCGACACATTCCCAAAATCAGCAAATTAGCCTGATTCAGCAGTCTGGCGAATTGACTTGCGATTAATCTACCCAGTTTGGTAGCGATTGAATCATAAAAGATAAGCAGCCTATGCGAATCGTTAATATTTAGGATAGATCGTATTTTGTAATGACTCGCCAAGAACTTGAAGATCAACTGCTGGCACTTTCGCTTTCCGATCGCGCCTATATGGTTCAATACCTTTTTGGGATTATTGTTTGTACAAACGATCCAGATCGGCAACGGATGGCAGTACAGATAGATACGGCGATCGCACCTTTAGATAGCTTAACCAGTCAGTTAATTCGCGTTGTTCGCCCTAGCAGTTAACCGATGTATTATTGCAGCAAACTTAGCACGCTTGTACCCCCCAATTCGGGGGGTTAACGTTCAGACTAGATGAGTTTGACAGCGCGCAGACCGAAAAACAGGACTAAAGCACCGACGTAAGCTGCGCCTAAGAACACGACGTAAGCGATCGCACCATCAATCGTCATAACCACTATCTCCAAGAAACTTACTCTTTTCTATTGAACCATTCCTGGGAACTGTGGAAGGATGAAGAAGCGAAGATTGAGGATAACGCGATGGTGGGTTTGCAACAGTCGGCGATTCGGGTGAATTTACCAGAGTCGGCTTATGAGATTGCGATCGCTCCGGGCAACTTAGAACGCCTGGGACCGATGATGGCAGAATTGAAACTGGGGAAACAGGTGCTGTTGGTTTCCAATGCTGCCATTTTAAGGCGGTATGGCGAAAGCGCGATCGCCTCTTTGGAAGCGGCAGGTTTCACGGTTGCGACTCACCTGTTCCCACCGGGAGAACGCTACAAAACCCTGGCTTCGATTCAAAAACTCTACGATACCGCCCTCCAAAATCGCCTAGAACGTTCCTCGACAATGGTGGCGCTAGGGGGGGGTGTTGTGGGGGATATGACTGGCTTTGCGGCGGCTACCTGGCTGCGAGGGGTGAATTTTGTCCAGGTTCCCACCTCTCTCCTGGCGATGATCGATGCGTCTATTGGCGGGAAAACTGGGGTGAACCATCCGCGAGGTAAAAATCTGATTGGCGCATTCTATCAACCCAAACTGGTTTTAATTGACCCCAATGTGCTGAAAACCCTCCCGGTGCGAGAATTCCGGGCGGGGATGGCGGAGGTGATTAAATATGGGGTAATCTGGGATGCGGATCTGTTCAGCAAGCTGGAAGCCTCGCCGCGCTTAGACCAACTCCGCTATCTCGATCCGGGATTGCTGCAAACCATTATTACCCGTTCTTGCCAAGCCAAAGCTGATGTGGTCGGTCAAGATGAGAAAGAAGCAGGCTTAAGAGCAATTCTGAATTACGGTCACACCGTCGGTCATGCGGTGGAAAGCCTGACGGGATATAAAGTGGTGAATCATGGCGAAGCAGTTGCAATTGGGATGGTTGCGGCTGGACAACTGGCGGTAGAAATGGGCTTGTGGTCGGCCCAATGCCAAGCGCGTCAGTTAGGATTGATCCAGAAGGTAAATTTACCAACTCAGATCCCGGCGCTGCTGGATCTCAAGGCGATCGCCGATACCCTATCCACCGATAAGAAAGTCCAAGCGGGTCAGGTGCGCTTTATCCTTCCCAAGGATATCGGAGAAGTCCTCATTAGCGATCGCGTTTCTCGCGACACCCTCATACAAGTCCTTGCCCAAGTGCAAGCTTAACCCCATGCCAACCCCATCCTACCCTACCCTGGTCGCATTCCTCCTCGGTTTAGGCGTTCTAGGCGTCACGCAAAGTGCGATCGCCCAAACCCCTCGCCTCGGTCCGCGTTCGGCTAGAGAAGAGTTAAGAGAACGCTATTCCCCCCGATCTGCCCCTTTCAACCCCCCTAGTATTCGGGGAGAGCAAAATAACCGAATAACCCCTTCCAATGCCGTTTTAACCCCGCGTAATGGTCAGATTTCTCCCTGGACAACTGACTCGGTATTAACGCCTAAACCGCAGAATCGAATCATGATTCCAGGACCAAGAATGACTCCAGAATCCTCGTTAATTATTCCCCATAGTGATTTGATCTCGCCTGCAAATCCCAGTAAATGAGGAGGGAGGAAGAGAGGATGGGGAGTTGGGGAAGAAGATAGGATTGCTATAGCACTAATTCTAATGAATCTTCGATCTACTATTTCATTTCTGCATAGTTTCTATGCTCTAATTGCAACCTTCAGATCCACGATCTTCCCAAAAAAGAGGACAATAGAAACATAACACCCTTTACAAGCGAGCAAATGACTGTGAATTCCTCTAAATCTCGGCAAACCGCCCTCAATACGGATTCTGATAGTTTCGATTTTGACCAGTGGGCGCGGGAAGTTAGACCGCAACTTCTAGCTGCGCTTCAACGCCGAGGGAGAACGCTATCTGTTTATATCTCTTCTCGTTAAACAGAGCGAAGCTTTCTATCTCAACAAGGGACTCATTCAGGACAGGAGTGAGTCCCCTATTGGGCGATCGAGAACAGCGAGCAATGTTCTAAATCTAACCTTTTGATGCTTGTATTATCTCCTAAATCTTTCGCATTTTCATCAAATTAATTATAGAAATTTTCAATGAAAACCTTAAGTTAAACAAAAGCCCCCTAACCGTAAATTAGGAGGCGCTTATATTGAGAACGA